>JACQUS010000392.1 GCA_016210125.1 Chloroflexota bacterium
GCGCGGGGCAGCCCCGCGCAACCCCCGCCTGGCCCACGATCGAGCAGCGGCCGCTCTGGGAGTCCTGGTGGACGCGCGCGTGTAGCCGCTGGCGCGCAGCTCACAGACCCCGGCCCGGCTGCGGGCCGCCTGGACAGCGGCAGGTAGCCGCGGGCGGCCGCTGGATGGTGCCACACGGCGGCAAACGCCAGCGGCCCCGCCCGCGGGCCGACGCACAGCGCGGCGCCCGGGCGCGACAGCCGGGCCGCAGCGGCTGGCTCAGGATCGCTGCGCGGCGCTCAGCGCAGTGCTTGGATGGCGATGTTCAGCGCCTCCACGCCCACGGCGCCGGCACGCTTCTTCCAGTCTTCCCAGAGCGTCTTCTGGACGATCTCCTTGGCCTTCTGCTTCTCGCTGGCAGCGATGTCCACGCGCTGCACGCCCTGGTCCGCGATGAACTTCAGGGCGTTGGCGTTCCCCTGGCTGTGCAGCTCCCAGACCTTCTCCTGGATCTTCTCCTCGGCGATCACGTCGGTGATGACCTTGCGCAGGTCGGCGGGGAGCGCGTCCCAATGCTTCTTGTGCACGGCGATCATGTCATTCGGCGCTGCGTTCCATTGCCAGAGGTTCGCGTACTTGATGACCTCGTAGGTCTTGGTGCTGTGGATGAACATCGTCGAGGTCACCGCGCCCTCGGCCAGGCCGCGCTGCATGCCGACGTAGAGCTCGCCCGAAGGGATCGTCACCGGCGACCCGCCCAGGGCCCGCACCAGCCCGGCCGAGTCGACCGAGTACGAGCGGATCTTCTTGCCCTTCCACTCGTCGACCGTCCGCACCGGGTCCTTCGCGGTGAAGAGGTTTTGGGCCGGCCACGGCTCGACGAAGAGGTACACCAGGTTCAGCTTCTCGAGCTCGCGCTTGTAGTAGGGGATGAGCGCCTCGACGACCTTGCGCCCCTCGGGCTCGGTCTGTGACGTGTACGGCAGGTCGGAGACCGCCAGGTGCGGCTTCGAGTCCGTGATCGCCCAGCCGGACATGTGCGCGACCTCGACGCGACCGTCGAGCAGCGCGACGGGGATGTCGAAGGCCCCGTACAGCGATGAGCCGGCGTGATGGCGGATCTCGAAGCGCCCGCCGCTCTTCTCCTTCACCTTGGTCACGAACTGCTGGATCACGGTGTACTGGTAGTCCGACGGGTTGTAGATCGACGGGAGGTTCCAGACCACCGTACCGGCTGGGGCCTTCTCCGCGGCCGGCTTGGCCGGCTGCGCCGGTTTCGGCGCGGCTGCCGGCTGCGCCGGCTTGGCCGCTGGCTCGGCCGGCTTGGGCGCGGCCGCCGGCGCCGGTGCTGGCGCTGGCGCTGGCGCGGCCGGCTTAGCCGGCTCCTTCAACGCTGGGCTGCTTTCCGCGCACGCGACGAGGAGCAGCAGCCCGCACGCGATCCCACCGATGAGCCATACTCTGCGCCGCATGTTCGCCTCCTGTCCTCCTTATGCTATCGGCGACTACGCCCTGCTGGGCGACCGCGTGCCCTGGTGCGGAAGGGCCACCAGCCGCCCTCGTAGCGAGTGTGGCCGGCGACTATAGGTCAACTCGGCGCCGCATGCATCGCGCACCTCCAGTAGCGGCCACGGCAAAAGCATCTGGCGTGGCGCGTGCCGGCGTGGCGCCACCGCGTCGCGCAGGCAAGCGCCTGTGCCAGATTGCTGCCGCAAAGTATGCGCGGATGGCGGGGCGCCGAGCAAGACTTGCGTGGCACTTGCTAGAGTGCTGATACGATTGACACCTCTTGACAGCCCTTGGTACAATATCAGCGAGTCCAGTCGCAGGCGATGGGCCGGCCTGGGCTCCCTCGTGATGCGGTCTCCGCCGCGTCTTCCCCAGCAAGGTCTGACGGAGCGGGATACGACGTTCCAGTCCACAGCGCCGATGGCCCATCCGCGCGATTCGCGCGCCTCGCCGCCTGCCGCGCGGCGCAGGGCCGATTAGCCCATTCCCCTTGGGAGCATAGTAGAGCGGTGAACCTCGCAGAGCTCGAGTCGAAGACCCGCGACGAACTGATGGACCTGGCACGCGAACTTACCGTCCCCGGCGCCAGCGCCCTGCGCAAGCAGGATCTGATCCTGCGCGTGCTGGAAGCGCAGACCGAACAGGAGGGGTACCTCTTTCTGGGCGGCGTCCTCGAGATCGCCGACGAGGGCTACGGCTTCCTGCGTCGGCAGGGCATGCTGCCCAGCCCGGATGACATCTACGTCTCGCAGTCGCAGATCCGCCGGTTCGGTCTGCGGCGCGGCGACTACGTGACCGGCCGTGTGCGGCCGCCGAAGGATAGCGAGAAGTATTACGGCCTCTTGCGCGTCGAGGCCGTCAACGGACTCGACCCCGAGGTGGCCAAACGTCGGCCCTACTTCGACCAGCTCACGCCGATCTTTCCGCGCCAGATGCTCAACCTTGAGACGACCGCCAGCAACATCACGCAGCGCCTCATCAACCTCGTCTCCCCGATCGGCCGCGGCCAGCGCGGCCTGATCGTCTCGCCGCCGAAGGCCGGCAAGACGACGGTACTCAAGCACATCGCCAACGGCATCACGACGAACTACAACGACGTGCACCTCATGGTGGTGCTCATCGGCGAGCGCCCGGAAGAGGTCACCGACATGAAGCGCTCGGTCAAGGGCGAGGTCATTAGCTCGACCTTCGACGAGCCGGTCGAGGACCACAGCACCGTGGCCGAGATGGCGTTGGACCGCGCCAAGCGGCTGGTCGAAGGCGGGCGCGATGTCGTCATCCTGCTCGACAGCATCACGCGCCTCTCACGCGCCTATAACCTCACGGTCCCGCCGAGCGGCCGGACGCTCACGGGCGGCATCGACCCGGCGGCGCTCTACCCACCGAAGCGCTTCTTCGGCGCGGCGCGCAACGTCGAGGAGGGCGGCAGCCTGACGGTGATCGCCACCTGCCTCGTCGACACCGGCAGCCGCATGGACGAGGTGATCTACGAGGAGTTCAAGGGCACCGGCAACATGGAGCTCGTGCTCGACCGCAAGCTCTCGGAGAAGCGCATCTTTCCGGCCATCGATATCCCGCGCTCGGGCACGCGACGCGAGGAACTGCTGCTCGACGAGACCTTGCTGAAGCAGGTGTGGACGCTGCGGCGCATGGTCGCGGCGATCGGCGGCGCCGAGGCGGTCGAGCTGCTCATCAACCGCATGCTCAAGACGCAGAACAATAAGGAATTCATGACCACGCTGAGCAAGGACATCCTGTAGCCCACCGTCAGCTCCGGCGCGCCTCCAGCGCCACGACCTGCGGCTCGTCGCCCAGGCTGCTCGGCGTGATCGACAGCCGGGCCTCGACCCGCACCTGGTCCAGCCCCATCTCGCGGCGGAAGCGGTCGAGCGGCTCCAGCGTGAGCTGCACCCCGTCGAGCCGATAGCGCATCGGCACGACGAGGCGCGGCTCGATCAGGCTGATGACCTCGGCGGCTTGCACGGCGTTCAGCGCCCCGCCGCCGCCCACGGGCACCAGCAGCACGTCCACCTTGCCCAGGGCCTCGACCTCCTCGGTGGACGGCACGTGGTCCAGCTCGCCCAGGTGGCAGACGATGACGCCGTCCAGCTCCATCAGGTAGACCGTCGTGTGCTGCCGGCCCGCGGCCGCGCGCTCGCCGCGACGCATGCGGATGCCGTTGATGGAGACGCCCTTGATCTCGTACTCGCCCGGGCCGGCGACGACCTGCGGCGTGCCCGTGATGCCGACGTCGTCCAGCGGCGGGACCGGCTGCCGCGAGAAGGTGACGATGTCGGCGGCAATCCGCGGCGGGATCAGCCCACTCGCGCGGGTGTACGGCTCGGTGACAACGGTCGCCTCGCGGCCGCGCAGGCGAAAGGCCGAGAGGCCATACCACAGCAGCTCCACGCCACGCTCCGATTGGGAGGTACTCTGCGGCAGTGTACCACGCATGGGTGATTGACAGCGTGTCATCGAAGCTGCTATAGACTGGGGTTGCAGAACACCGAGCGTCGCGACCCGCGGTCAAAGGGCTGGGGAGGGTGACCGATGGCGCAGCAGAAGCGCAAGATCCTCGTCGCCGACGACGACCGGCTGACGCGGCAGGTCATCGTCGATACCTTGCGCCGCGCCGACTACGTCGTGTTCGACTGCGTCGACGGCCTCGATGCGGTGCAGACGTTCCAGCGGCAGCACCCCGATCTCGTGCTGCTGGACATCATGATGCCGCGCCTCGACGGCTTCAGCGTCTGCCGCAAGATCCGCGAGCAGTCGCAGGTACCGATCGTCATGCTGACGGTGCGCGGGGCCACCGACGACGTGGTGCGCGGGCTTGAGGCCGGCGCTGACGATTACCTGGTTAAGGGTATGCACCCACGCGAGTTGGTGGCGCGCATCAACGCCCTCGTGCGCCGCAACGTCGACGGCTTCCGCGGCACGGGCGCGCCGGTGGTCAAGGTGGCCGGCGTCGAGATCGATCCCCAGCGCCGGCGCGTCCTCGTCGAGGGGAACGAGGCGCGACTCTCGCCCACTGAGTTCGAGCTGCTGTACTTCCTGGCCTCCCGCCCGGGCGAGGTGTTCGACCGCCAGTTGCTGTTCCGCCGCGTCTGGGGCAGCGAGTGGCTGGGGAACACCAATCTCATCGACGTGTGCGTGCGCCGCCTCCGCCAAAAGATCGAGCCCGACCCGGCCGAGCCGCACTATATCCGCACGGTGCGCGGCGTGGGCTACGGCTTCACCGACGACGCGACCGCCGATGCCGCGAGCGCCGCGGCCTCCTCGTGACGCTCCTCTGGCGACGCTGACCGTTCGCGTGGCGCCGGGCGCGCGGCAGGAGCGCCTGGCGCTGGACGCCGACGGGACGCTGCGCATCGCCGTGCGGGCGCGCGCCGTCGAGGGGCAGGCCAACCGCGCGGTCTGCGCGGCGCTGGCGGGGTGGCTGGGCGTGCCGCCCTCGGCGGTAGCGCTCGTACGCGGTGCCGCGAGCCGGCTCAAGGTTGTGCAAATCGTCGGCATCAGCGCCGATGAGCTTGCGGCGCGCCTGCGGGAGCTGGCCATCTCCCAGCGGGGCGCCAGCGATGAATGAACAGCGGCCGCGCCGCAGGGGGAGGGACCTCACCCCCGGCCCCCTCTCCGACTCGGAGAGGGGGAGCAGGGCCGGCGGGGAGTCCAGAGGGGCGAAGCCGGTTTATGACGATCATCTCCACTGGCCTTCAGATCAGCAGGGGGAAGCAGGGCGGGTGGGGAGTCCAGAGGTCGCTTGAGGCGACCTCTGGGTCCCTCTTTGGGGTAGGGCGGGGCAGCCGCCCACCGGGGTATTCTCGAGGTATTCTCACAGGAGCGCAGACGGGACGGGAGTCCCGTTCTGCGTGCGCTCCCTGAGGAGGTGCCGCCAA
>JACQUS010000393.1 GCA_016210125.1 Chloroflexota bacterium
GCTCAGCACCTCGCCCGCCGTCAGGCCCATGATCGAGCTATCGTACAGCTCGTCCCACTCTGCGCGCACGCGCACGGGCTGGCTGAGGTAGGTGCGCTCGAGGGTGACGACGGCGGTGAGGATCTTAGTCAGGCTGGCGGGTGGCAGCAGGACGTGGGCGTTTTGCGCGAAGAGCACCGCGCCGGTGTCGTCGTCAATGACGACGGCCGCTTGGGCGCTGATATCCGGCGCCGCGGGTGGGGCGGCGGCCGCCGGCGCGGCGACCAGCGCCGCCAGGGCGAGCAGCACGGCGAGCAGCGGCGTCGCTCGGGCACGGGCCGGCCGGCTGCCCACCTCACCCCCTTTCTCCCCCTCTCCGCACGCGGCGAGGGGGACGGGGGGTGAGGTCACACGAGGAAGATGTCGCCTCACGCCTCCACCCTCCCAGCGTGCCGCTGCGCCAGCCCCCGCAGCCGCTCGACGAAGAGGTCGAGGAAGCGCGGCGCATCGACCTCGACGGCCGCGCGCACCGTCGGCGGCCGGCCGGTACGACCGGCAAGGTCGGCCACCGCCTGCCCGGCCGTGAGGTGGCCCTCGGTCTCGACGGCGACGTAGACCTCGCGCGTCGCCACGAGATCGGGCGCGAAGGCCAGCGCCAGGGCCAGGGCGTCGTGGATGTAGCAGCCGCGCACGCTGTCGTGGACGTCGTGGAAGCGCAGGTAGAAGCGCGTGGCCGCGGCGACGAACGCGGCGACCGGCCCGCCGGCGGCCTGAATGGCGGCCAGGTGGGCCTCGGTGCAGAGCGCGCGATGGGTCACGTCGAGCGGCACCAGCAGCGGCTTGAGCGCGCTGCTCAGGACGACGTGCGCGGCGTGCGGATCGACAGCGAAGTTGAACTCGGCGACCGGCGTGACGTTGCCCGGCACGCCGAGCGCCCCGCCCATGACAATGCAGTCGCGCAGCAGCGCGGGCAGCCGCGGCTCCAGGCGCAGCGCCAGGGCGAGGTTGGTCAGCGGGCCGGTGGCCACCAGCGTCAGCTCGCCTGGCTGGCGGCGCACCTGCTCCAGCAGCAGCCCGACGCCGTGGAGCGGCGCCAGGGGCTGTGCCGGCCGCGGCAGACGCGCGTAGCCCAGCCCGCGCGGGCCGTGCGTCTCCAGCGCGGTCATCGGCGGGCGCAGGAGCGGCCGGTCGGCCCCGGCGGCGACGGGCACGTCGCAGCGCCCACCCAGTGCCAGGACGGCCCGCGCGTTGGCCGCGCCCTGCGCCGTCGCGCAGTTGCCACAGACGACCGTCACCGCGCGCAGGTCCAGCTCCGGCGAAGCGAGTGCCAGCAAGATCGCCAGGGCGTCGTCGATGCCCGGGTCGACGTCGAGCAGCAGGGGCAGCGCCACTCAGCCCACCCCCAGCACCGCTGCGCGCCAGGCGGCGAAGCGGCCGGCAACGATGCACTCCCGCGCCGCGCGCATCAGCCGCAGCAGGAACGCGAGGTTATGGATCGTCGCCAGCCTCCAGCCGGTAGCCTCGCCGCTGCGCAGCAGGTAGTGCAGGTAGGCGCGCGTATGCTCGCGGCACGTCAGGCAGTCGCATGTCGGGTCCACGGGGCTCGCGTCGCGTGCGAACTCGCCGCGCGTGAGGTGCAGCCGCCAGCGCTCTGCCGGCCACGGGCCGAGGAGCGTGCCGTGGCGGGCCAGGCGTGTCGGCAGCGCGCAGTCGAACCAGTCGACGCCGCGCGCGATGCCCTCCACCAGGTCGTCGACGTCGCCGACGCCGAGCAGGTGGCGCGGACGCTCGGCCGGGAGCTGCGGGATGACCCACTCCACCACCTGGAACCACTCCTGCTTCGTCCGTCCGAGCGAGCCGCCGATGGCCAGGCCGTCGAACGGCAGCCCGCCGATGAACGCCGCGCTCTGCTCGCGCAGGTCGCGGTGCACGCCGCCTTGGACGATGCCGAACAGGGCCTGGCGCTCGGCGTGCGGGCTCGCGCGGTGGTAGGCTAGGCAGCGCTCGGCCCAGCGGTGCGTGCGCTGCACGCTCGCCCGCGTGTACGCGTAGTCGTGATGATACGCCGTGCACTCGTCGAAGGCGAGCAGGATGTCTGCTCCGAGCTGGTGCTGCACGGCGATGGCCTGCTCGGGCGTGAAGAAGTGGCGCGCGCCGTCGAGCGGTGAGCGGAACTCGACGCCCTCCTCGGTGATGCGGACCAGGCTGGGCTGCGCCGGCCCACGGCGGCGGCCCTTTAGCTCGTCGGCCTCCTGGCCGGCGCCGAGGCTGAAGACCTGGTAGCCGCCGGAGTCGGTGATGATCGGCGCGGCCCAGCCCATGAAGCCGTGCAGGCCGCCCAGCGCGGCGATGGTCTCGGCCCCGGGGCGCAAGAAGAGGTGGTAAGTGTTGCAAAGCACCACCTCGGCGTCGAGGGTGCGCAGGTCGCTGGCCGCCAGGGCGCGCACGGCCGCGCGCGTCGCGACCGGCACGAACGCTGGCGTGGCGAAGGCTCCGTGCGGGGTCTCGACCCGCCCGACCCGCGCCGAGGACGAGGGATCGTGCGCCAAGACCTGGAAGCGAAGTGGCTGCGGCACATGCCGAGTCTAGCAGCCACGGCGACGCGGTGCATGTTTCCCCGGTTCTCCGGCTCTTGGCGCCGCCATTATGTCCTGGTACAGTGACACCCAGCCGCGCGAGCTCAGCGTCGTCCTGATACGCTCTGGCCGGTGGCTGCAACCAGGTTCAGGGCGCTAGGCGCGGCGCGCGCGCACAGGCGTTTGCTCCACCCCTGCGGGGGGCGGTGGTCTGGTGGTGGAGGCACCGGGATGGAGGCGTGGCGGCCGTGGCCCGGGCGGGCACGGCGACCTGGGACGTCAGAAGGCCCTGGGACACTCGTATCGCTTCTGCTGGCGCTCTGTGTGGTGCTGCTGGCCCCGCTAGCTACAGGCGCATTCGCCACCGGCTCGCTCCTGACGGCACCGGCGCGCGTGGTCAGCCCGCTGGCGCGGGTCGTCGAGCTGACCAACGCCGAGCGCCGCGCCGTCGGCCTGGCGCCGCTGGCCGCGAACGGACAGCTCGCCCGCGCCGCCCAGGGCTACGCCGAGGTGCTGGCAACCAGCGCGTGCTGGGGGCACGCCTGCGGCGCGGTGCCAGACTTCCGACAGCGCCTGGTCGACGCCGGCTACGCCGACTGGCGCTACCTCGGCGAGAACGTCGCTGGTGGCCAGCGCACGCCGGAGCTGGTCGTCGCCGCCTGGATGGCCTCGCCGGCGCACCGCGCCAACATCCTCCACCCGGCCTATACGGAGATCGGCGTCGGCCTGGCCTATGGCGGGCGCCTTGACATCTACTGGGCGCAGGAGTTCGGCGCTCAGCGCGGCGACGCGCCGGTCGCAGCCTACCGCGCTACATGGATCGCTCAGGCCCCGGTCGCGCCACTCGCGCCGGGTGTATCCGTGCGCGTCTTCGTCGACCTGCAGAACACCGGCACGGCGACGTGGGTCCGCGACGGCCCGCGGCCCTTGCGCCTTGGCACGGACGGCGCGCGTGACCGCGCCAGCGCCTTCGCCACGCCGGGCGAGTGGCTCAGCGCGAATCGACCGGCCGAGCTGGTGCAAGAGCGCGTCTCGCCCGGCTACGTCGGGCGCTTCGCCTTCACACTGACGGCCCCAGCGACGCCAGGTCGCTACCAGGAGCACTTCCGCCCCGTCGTCGAGGGCGAGCGCTGGCTCGACGACCTCGGCATCGCCTTCGAGATCGACGTGCGGCCATGACTGCGCTCCCTGGCCTGGCAACGTTGACCGCCGCCGAGGACCGGTCTACGATGGCCATAGGAGCGTGTGGGCCGCTGGCGCGCCGAAGCGTCGCCGCCGTTGGCGACGCGAGCGGCTTGCACACCATCGGGAGGCCGGTCTGATGCGCAGCGCCGTTCCCCGCGCGCTGCTGCTGTTCGCCGCGCTCGCGGTGCTCTCCGCCGTCGTAGCCCTCGCCCTGCCGCCAGCGCGCAACGCGAAGGCCGACGCGCGGCTCGACTTCCCCTTGCCCAACGGCCACTTCTACGCTCAGGCCGCCGGTGGTCTCGGCGGCTTCGCGCTGGTCGACGACCGCGACGCCCGCCTCTGGAGCGCTGTGCGCGCGTTAGGCGGGGTCGACGTCGTCGGCTACCCGATCTCGCGCCGCTTCGTCTGGGACGGCTTCGTCTCCCAGGTGTTCCAGAAGGGCGCACTCCAGTGGCGACCGGAGTCCGGCGACGTGGTCTTCGTCAACGCCCTCGACCGCCTGAGCGCCGCCGGCCTGGACCCGTGGCTCCGGCGGCAGTGGATGACGCCGCCGCCTGACGACGCGAGCGCCGACAGCGGACTGTCGTGGGCAGACATCGTGGCGCGCCACCTGGCGCTGCTCGATGCCAATCCGGACATCCGCCAGCGCTTCCTAGCCACGCCGCGCTGGCTCGACCTTTACGGGCTGCCGATGTCCGCGGCCGACTACGGCGACGCCTACGTCGTGCGGGCGCAGCGGGCCATCCTCCAGCAGTGGCGCGTCGCCACGCCTTGGGCGCGGCCGGGCGAGGTGCTGATTGCCAACACCGGCGAGGTGCTGCGCGAGTCGGGCCTGCTCGACGCGGCGCTCTTCGCGCCCGAGCCCTGGCCGGTGGCGGCGCGTGAGCCGGTGCAGCTCCGCATTCCGGCAGTCGGCATCCAGGCGCCGGTGCGCGCCTACGAGCTGAACGCCGACGGCTCGCTGCCGGCGCCGGACGGTCCGCAGCTCGTGGCCTGGTATCGCTACTCGGCGCTGCCCGGCAGCCTGGGCAACAGCGTCGTCGCCGGGCACCTCGACTGGCGCGGCGGGCTGCTGGGCGTCTTCTGGCGGCTGAAAGAGCTGCGGTCGGGCGACCTCGTCCTGCTCGACGCCGCCGACGGAAGCACTGCCCGCTACCGTGTCACCTCGTCGCGCGCCTTCTACGACGCCAACGCCCCGGTCGCGGAGATCCTGGGGCCGTCGCCGACGCCGGTGCTGACGATCATCACCTGCGAGGGCGAGTTCGACCGTATCTCGCGTAACTACAACCAGCGGCGCATCGTGCGCGCGGTGCTGGACCAGCCGCTGGCGCTGAGCAGCCCGTAGTGCTGTAGCGCTTCTTTTGTCGTGCTCAGCCAACGTCCCGATGCAGGAATCCGCGTCGTTGTACCGCGTCGCCAAGTCGAACGAGCACCGATTCGCCCTCGCTGCGCTCCTCAGACCGATCGTGCAAAGCCGTTCCTCCGACGCCTGGCACGAGACCGGCGCGGCGCCCGGGAGCGCGGGCGTCCCGCCCGCCCCGGCGCTGGCAGGCGTCACGCCGCACGGGGAGCAGAGCGCGCCGGGTCTGGGTCCGAGTTGTCGCGCGCACGGTGGGGTGCTAGAGTACAGGCCGATTCGCGGTTGGGAGGCCCCACCCATGGCACACTGGCGCGACCTGTACCGCGCCAAGCTCACCGACGCCGCCGCGGCCGCGGCGCGCGTGCACTCGGGCGACACGCTTGCCATCCCAAGCTGCGGCGCTGGGCCGTGGCGCGTCCTCGAGGCGCTGGCCAAGCGCCCCGACGTGCGTGGCGTCCGCATCTGCCACGCCACCCTCTGGGGGCCGATGTACCACCTGAAGCCGGAGAACGCCGAGAAGATGCGCACCCTGGCGCTCTTCCTGACGGCCAACGCGCGCAAGGCCATGCTGGACGGCCGCGTCGACTTCGTGCCCGTCAATCTGGGCCACGTGGCGCACCTGTTCCACTCGGGAGCCCTGCCGGTGGACGTCGCCGTCTTGCACCTCTCGCCGCCTGACGACGAGGGCTACTGCACCTTTGGCGTCTACGTCGCCTACATGCGCGCCGCGGCCGAGGCGGCCAAGGTCGTCATCGCCGAGGTCAACGACCAGATGCCGCGCACGTATGGCGACACGCGCATCCACGTCTCGCAGCTCGACGCCATCGTCGAGGTCTCCGCGCGGCTGCCGGAGATCCCGCCGGGCGAGTCGACCGACATCGAGCGACGCATCGGGGAGCACGTCGCCGCGCTGGTCGAGGACGGCGCGACGCTGCAGCTCGGCCGTGGCGGCATGCCGGATGCCGTGCTGGCCTTCCTCGGCGACAAGCGCGACCTGGGCGTCCACACGGAGCTGTACTCCGATACGGTCGTCGAGATGGTCAAGCGCGGCGTCATCACCGGCGCGCGCAAGACGCTGCATCCGGGCAAGCTCATCGCCGGCTTCCTCGACGGCAGCCGCAAGCTCTACGAGTTCGTCGACAACAATCCGATGGTCGAGATGCACCGCAGCGAGTACGTCAACGACCCGGCGGTCATCGGCCAGAACGATAAGCTCGTGGCCATCAACAGCGCGGTCGAGGTCGACCTGACCGGCCAGATCAACGCCGAGAGCGTCGGCACGCGCCTCCTCTCCGGCGCCGGCGGGCAACTCGACTTCGCCCTCGGCGCGTGGCGCTCGAAGAACGGCAAGTTCATCATCGCCATGCCCTCGACGGCCAGCCAGCACTCGCGCATCGTCGCGCGTCTGGGCGACGGCGCGGCCGTGACCGTGCCGCGCACGCTGGCGCAGTTCGTCGTCACCGAGTACGGCGTGGCCGACCTACGCGGCGCGTCGCTGAATCAGCGCGCGAAGACGCTCATCGCCATCGCCCACCCCGACCACCGCGAGGCGCTTGAGCGCGCGGCGCGCGAGCGGTCGGACCTACACATCTAAGCGGTCTATGTGCCTGTCGGCTCACCAACGGCGAATGAAAAGTCCATTTACATAGGAGAGGAGAGCCATGGCCTACCAGTTCATGCGCTACGAGAAGCGCGCGCGCATCGCCCACGTCACGCTCAACCGTCCGCAGGTGCTCAACTCCTACCACAACCCCATGCTCGAAGAGATGGTGGACATCTGGCAGGACGTCAAGCGCGACGACGACGTCTGGGTGGCCATCGTCAGCGGCGCGGGGCAGAAGGCCTTCTGCGCCGGCCACGACCTCAAAGGCGAGGAGCGCCTGGAGGAGGCGATCTTCAAAGAGCCGCCATCGCTGCACTACGGCGGCATCGAGCTCTACAAGCCCATCATCGCCGCTGTCCACGGCTACTGCCTCGGCGGCGGGATGAGCCTGGCGCTCGGCTGCGACATCCGCATCGCCGCCGACGACGCGCAGTTCGGCTATCCGCAGGCCAAGTACGGCCTGATGTCCTTCGGCGGCCACCAGCGCATGCCGCGGATGACGTTCCCGGGCATCGCCATGGAGCTGATGCTGACCGGCGACATGATCGACGCGCGCCGCGCCTACGAGCTTGGGCTCGTCAACCGCGTCGTGCCGCGCGCCGACCTGATATCCACCGCTGAGCAGCTCGCCGAGCGCCTGTGCCAGAACGCGCCGCTCTCGGTGCGCGCGCACAAGGAGGCCTTCCTGCGCGGCCAGCGCGTGCCGCTGAACGAGGGCGTGAACCTGGCGATGCAGATGTTCCGCGGCCTGATGCAAAGCGAGGACACGCAGGCCGGCCTGCGCGCCTTCCTGGAGCGCCAGCCCCTGCCGCAGTGGAAGGGGCGGTAGAGGATAGCGCACCCGTCGCCTTCGAGCGGACCGTGGCTGGGGCGACGGGCGTCTGCACGCACTGCTTTGCCGTGAAGGCTTGCAGTTTCAGACGGCGCGAGGGGGAGTGCAGAGGGGGCTTCGCCCCCTTTGCGGCAACCCCTTGGAGGCGGGTGGGGGCGTTACGACGAGGTAGCGTTCAGGAAGACGTGCTATCACTCCCGCGGCAGCGCGACGCCGCCTAGGCGGCACGTGGCGACGTAGCCCTCGTAGTTGCGCTTGACCTCGGCCAGCGAGTCGCCGCCGAACTTCTCCAGCATGGCCTCGGCCAGCGCGATGGCCAGCATGGCCTCGCCGATGACCACGCCGGCCGGCACCACGCACACGTCGCTGCGCTCGTAGTGCGCGCGCACCTCTTCCTTGGTCACGAGATCGACCGAGGGCAGCGGCTCGCGCAGCGTCGAGATCGGCTTGAGCGCCGCGCGGGCGACGACCGGCGCGCCGTTAGTCATCCCGCCGACGACGCCGCCGGCGCGGTTCGTCCGGTGCTCCCAGCCCTCCGGCCCCCAGGCGATGATGTCGTGCACCTGCGAGCCGCGGCGCGCCGCCCCGGCGAAGCCATCGCCGACCTCGACCGCCTTGACGGTGTGAATGCTCATCAGGTACCAGGCGATGCGCGCGTCGAGGCGGCGATCCCAGTGGACGTGGCTACCCAGGCCGATGGGTAGGCCCTCCGCCGCGACCTCGATGATCCCACCCAGCGTGTCGCCGGCCTCCTTGGCCTCCTCGATAGCCTGGATCATCGCCGCCTCGCTGGCCGGGTCGGCGACACGCACCGGCGACTGCTCGGCGCGCTCCCAGTCGACGCTGCCGGGGCCGTCGTACACGGCCGCCGAGGCGACCGCGCCGATGCGCACGACGTGGCCGTGCAGCGCGATGCCGAGCTGGGCGAGGAGCGTGCGGCAAACGGCGCCGACTGCTACGCGCATGGTCGTCTCGCGGGCGCTGGCGCGCTCGAGCACGTTGCGCACGTCGGCGTGGCCGTACTTCACCGCGCCGGGCAGGTCCGCGTGGCCAGGGCGCAGTCGGGTGACGCGCTTGGTGTCCTCGGCTACCTCGGCCGCATCCATGATTTTCGTCCAGTTGACCCAGTCGCGGTTCTGCACCGCAAGGCCGACGGGGCTGCCGAGCGTGTAGCCGCCGCGCACGCCGGAGACGAACTCGACCTGGTCCTTCTCGATCTGCATGCGCCCGCCGCGGCCGTAGCCCTGCTGCCGGCGCGCGAGCTGCACATCGACGTCTTCAGCGCGCAGCGGGATGCCGGCCGGCAGGCCCTCGATGATCGCCAGCAGCCCCTTGCCGTGTGACTCGCCGGCAGTTAGGAAACGGAACATCTAGCCACTCCGACCAACGCTGAGCTTCTCAATCATCCCCCAGAATCTCATCGACCGCGACGAGCAGCTGTGGCAAGGCCTCGACGGCCAGCGCCTCACCACGCCCGATCCAGCGCGTCTGCGCATAGCCCGCAGCCGACGGCACGCGGTGCTCCTCGACCATGCCCCTCGCCAGATCCACGAGCCAGACCTCGCGCACGCCATGCCGGGCATACAGCGGGAGCTTCACGTCGCGATCATATTCGGCCGAGCTCTCCGCGACCTCGATGAGCACGAGGATGTCTTCGGGTGTAGGATGGCCGGCCACGTAGAAGTCGGCGCGCCGTCGCAAGAGGACCAGGTCCGGCTGTGGCTCAGAGTGCGTCCCCAGGCGAACGGGGTTCTGGACGCGCACGATAGCCTGCCTGCGCACGCGCTCGGCCAGCACCTCGTTGAGCCGATCGACGCACGCGGCGTGTCGAGTCCCAATCGGCGTCATCTCGACGACCTCACCCTGGATCAGCTCCACGCGGTCGTCTTCGGTGAAGACGCCGGCGCCCGCTATCAGGTGATACTCCTCGACCGTGAAGCGGTGTCGCACCAATTCGATGGACATGTGCACCATCCCTTGACTTCGCTCGACGGTCGCTCACCGCTGCGCCAGCCGCGCCAGCGCCGCCTCGGCCGCCAGGCGCATGACCTCGCGCGGGGCCGGGCGGCCGGTCCACAGCGTGAACGACGCCGCGCCCTGGCCCACGAGCATGCTCAGCCCGCCGAGCGTCCGCGCGCCACGCGCCGCGGCCGCGGCCAGGAAGCGCGTCTGCGGTGGATTGTAGACGAGATCGTACACCAGCGCCCGATCGGGCAGGCTGTCGTCGGGCAGCGGCGACTCGCCGGGCCGCAGCCCGACCGAGGTGCTGTTGACCAGCAGGTCGCAGTGCGCCAGCGCCGTGGCCAGCGCCGCCGCGTCGAGCGGCAACGCCACGGACGGCAAGTTCGGCGCCAGGTCGGCCAGCAGCCGCTGAGCGCGCTCCACATGGCGGTTGGCGACGACGATCTCGGCCGCGCCGCCGGCCCGCAGCGCGTAGACGACGGCCCGCGCCGCACCGCCGGCGCCGAGGACGACGCAGCGCGCGCCGCGCACGGCGAAGCCGACCTCGACCAGCGCGTCGCGGAAGCCGACGACATCGGTGTTGTGGCCGACCAGCCGCCCGCCGTCGTTGACGATGGTGTTGACCGCGCCGACCGCCGTGGCCTCGGGGCCTTCGCCGTCGAGCAGCGCGCGGACGCGCTCTTTGTGGGGCACGGTCACGTTGACGCCCAGCCAATCCGGCGCGCGCAGTCCGGCGACGAAGGCCGGCACGTCCTCCGGAGGCAGGTCATAGGCGCGATAGACGGCGGCGATGCCGAGGTGGTCGAAAGCAGCCTGCTGGAACGCCGGCGAGAGCGTGTGGCCGAGCGGGTGGCCGATGAGGCCGACTTTTCGCCGCATCCGCAGCTACCTCAAGCCGCCGCAGAGACGCTCGAGATCCTGCCAGAAGCCTGGATACGAGACGGCGGCGACCTCGGCGCCCTGGACGACCGTCTCGCCTTCGGCGACGGCCCCGGCCACCGCGAGGGCCATCGCTAGCCGGTGATCGCCGTGGCTCTCGCAGACGGCGCCGTGCAGCCGCCGCACGCCGCCGATCACCAGGCCGTCGGGCCGCTCGGCCACCGCGGCACCCAGCCGCGCCAGCTCATGGCAGAGCGCCGCGATGCGGTCGCTCTCCTTGACCCGCAGCTCGGCGGCGTCGCGGATGACCGTCGGCCCCTCGGCCAGCGCCGCGGCCACGGCCAGCACCGGGATCTCGTCGATGAGCCGCGGGATGAGCGCCCCGCCGATCTCGGTCCCCCGCAGCCGCGCCGACCGGACGGTCAGGTCGGCCAGTGGCTCGCCGGCGACCTCGCGCTCGTTGGCCACCGAGACGTCGGCGCCCATGGCCCGCAGCACGTCGAGCACGCCGGTGCGCGTGGGGTTCACGCCCACGCCGCAGACGGTCAGCTCGGCGTTGGGATGCAGCGCGCCGAGCACCAGCCAGAAGGCCGCCGACGACACGTCGCCCGGCACGTGCACGTCGACCGCGCGCAGCGGCACCGTGAGCGGCTGCACCGTCAGCTCGGTCCCATCGCCCGCGACCGTCGCGCCCATGGCCCGCAGCATGCGCTCAGTGTGGTCACGCGATGGCGCCGGCGAGCGCACCGTGGTTGGCCCGTCGGCCTGGAGCCCGGCCAGCAGGAGCGCCGACTTCACCTGCGCGCTGGCCACCGGTAGGTCGTAGCCGATGCCGCGCAGCGCACCGCCGCGGATGGCCAGCGGTGCCTGGCGGTCGCCGCCGCGGCCGTGGATCATCGCGCCCATTTGTCGCAGCGGCACGGCGACGCGGGCCATCGGCCGGCGGCGCAGCGATGCATCGCCAGTGAGCACGCTGAAGAACGGACGGCCGGCGAGCAGGCCACAGAGGAAGCGCATGGTCGTGCCGGAGTTGCCGCAGTCGAGCACGTCCTCCGGCTCACGCCAGCCTTCCGGCCCGTGCCCTTCGACGACGACCGGCGCCGCCGGATCGTCGGGCACCTCGACGGCCACGCCGAGCGCCCGCACGCAGCGCGCGCTGGAGAGGCAGTCGGCGGCGCGGACGAAGCCGGTGATGCTGGCGCGCCCCTGGGCGAAGGCGTTGAGCAGCACGGCGCGGTGGGAGATCGACTTGTCACCCGGCGCGGCGAGCGCGCCGCGCACGCGCGCGGGGCGGCGGATGGACTGGCTGGACAAGCGGCGCTTCCCGGCGTGTTGAGCTGCCGCTGTAGTATACGATGGATTGCGCGGGAGGAGCACGGAGATGGGACAGCAGATCGAGCGCCTAGCGCGCCTGGTGGCCGAGACGCCAACGGAGGCCATACCGCCCGAGGTGCGCGAGCACGCCAAGCTGGTGGTGCTCGACACGCTGGGTGTGCTGCTCGCCGGGTCGGAGCAGCCGGAGGTCGCTCGGCTACGCGACCGTCTAGTGGCGAGCGGTGGCGCCGGTGCCACGGTGCTCGCCCGCGGCTGCCCGCGCGCCGACCTGCGAACAGCGGCGCTGCTCAATGCCATCGCCGCGCGGTCGATCGAGATGTCCGAGGCACACCGCTTCGTCTCGTGCCAGGGCGGCGCGCAGATCCTGCCGGCTGTCCTGGCCGACGGCGAGACCACCGGCGCGAGCGGCAGCGAGGCCTTGGCGGCGCTGGTCGTGGGCTACGAGGCGGCGGTGCGCATCGGCGCCGCGGCGAAGGGCCGCCGGCTGGTGCACCAGAACGGGACGTGGCCGCTGCTCGGCGCCGTCGCGGCCGGGGCGCGCGTGCGCGGGCTGAGCGCCGCGCAGACGAGCCGCGCGCTGCGCATCGGCGCGACGCTGGTTCTTGTACCGAGCTACACGAACGCGGTCGCCGGGGCGACGGCGCTCAACGTCGCCGGGGGCATGAGCTCCTTCGCCGGTACGCTAGCGCCCGACCTGGCGCTGGCCGGCTTCGAGGCCCAGCCCGACGCCATCGAGGAGGCCTTCCGCGAGCTGGTCGGCGACGGCTTCGACGCGACGCGCGTCGACGAAGGGCTGGGCGAGCAGTGGCGGATGGTGCAGACGCAGTTCCGCGTACGCGCGTGCTGCACGCCGATCTTCGCTGCGCTCGACGCCCTGGAGGAGGTCCTGGCGGAGCTGCGGCCACGTCCCGACGACATCGAGCGCATCGAGGCCGAGGTCTGGCGCTTCGCCGCGGCGATGAGCGAGCGCGATCCGCGCAACGCCTTCGCCGCGCACTACTCCTTCCCGCACGCCGCGGCGGCGACCGTCGTGCGCGGCCATGCCGGCTACAATGCCTTCACCGAGGAGGCACTGCACGATCCGGCAATCGTCGCGCTGCGCCAGCGCGTGTCGATTCGCGAGGAGCCGGCGTTCACGGCGCAGGCGCCGCGCCTGAAGCCGGGGCGGGTGACGGTGGTGCTCAGGGACGGGCGGCGGGCCACTCGCACGGTCGAGAGCGCGCGTGGCGACCACCAGCGCCCGTTTGCCCGCGCGGACCTGCTGGCGAAGTTTCGCGAGCTGGCGGGCATGGTCCTGCAGCCGCAGGGCGTCGGCGCCGTCGAGGAGCTGGTCGGCCGCCTCGACCGGCTGCCCGACGTGCGCGAGCTGGTCGAGGCCGTGCGCGCGCACAGCCGCTAGGGCGCGGCGGAGCGGCCGACCAGCCGACGGCCGGCTACGCCGACGTGACGGCCGGGCGGCTGCGGACGCCCTCGGCCCACTCCAGCAGGCCCAGCCCGGCGCCGAGCGAGCGGTCGCGCCCGTCGAAGATGGCCTGCACGCTCGCCGCCGGCAGCCGCTCGACCATGATCGAGAGGCCCTCGCAATCGCTCACGTGCGGTAGGATGCCGCGCACCAGCCGAACGGCCTCGGCGACGTCGGCATCGCCGAGCGCGCTCTTGCCGGCCAGCTCGACCAGCCGGCGGGCCCCGCTGATCGCCCCATCGTGCGCGCCGTAGAGCTGCTCGACGTACTCCGGCCCGAAGATGTCGACCAGCGCGGGATAGAGCGCCTCCTCCTCGTAGCGGAAGTGCGGGCCGGTGGCCGCGGCGATCTGCTGCAGCAGGCCCCCGATGCGCGCGCGGTCGCGCTGCCGGAACGCGTCGATTAGGTCGAGCAGCGCGTCACGGACGAAGCGGTGCTCCTCGCGGAAGACCTGGCTGAAGTGCTCGGCCAACGCCAGTCCGTCCTGCGACATGATCGCTCCTCCTGTGTGCTCGGTATTGTGCACTTTGCTTCTAGACTAACTCAGGAATGCGCGTCTGTAATCGAAGTCAAACCGCTCCGCGCGACAACGCTTCCCAGGCAGGGAGATGGTTGCATGCACGCCGTGGAGGTAGTAGAGTGGGGGCGCGCGTGGGGAGCGGACGGGTCGCCGCCGGGGGGCGGCGCAGAAGAGTTTCAGGAAGAGTTTCAGGAGGAAAGGAAAGATGGGTGGCATGGGCTTATGGGCAGTCGTGGTCATCGCGGCGGCCGTTGTCGCGTGTGCGCCGGCGCCGGCAGCGCAGCCGGCAGCCAAGCCGGCGGCGGAGCCGGCGAAGCCGGCCGTGGCCGCTCAACCGCCATCCGTGCAGCCGGCAGCCAAGCCGGCAGAGCCGGTGGCGAAGCCAGCGCAGCCGGCAGCGAAGCCCGCCCCGGCGCAGAAGGAGGCGGCCAAGCCTGCCGCGGCGCCGTCCGGCCAAAAGCTGCGCATGCTCTTCGGCTCGTCGGCGCCGCCGTCGAGCTACTATGTCCACGCGGTCGCCCTCAGCAAGCTCTGGAACACGAAGGTGCCCGAGGTCGAGGTCACGAACGTCGAGGCGGCAGGCTGTCTTGAGCACCTGCGGCGCATGGATAGCGGCCAGTTTCTGGTGGGGATCTCCTGCCCCGATCTCACCTACCAGGCCTGGCACGGACTGGGGCAGTTCAAGGACAAGCCCGCGCAGGTCCAGCGCTTCCTCATCATCCACACCGTGGCCCCGCTGGCCTTGATGGTGCGTAAGGACACGCCTATCACCAAGCTCGAAGATCTGGAAGGCAAGGATTGGGCCCCCAGCTCGAGGGCCTCGGGGAGCGAAAGCGTCTTGCTCAATGTCATGCCCACTCTCGGGATCAAGCCGAAGTACTACGGCGCCGGCATGGCGGACATGGTTCAAGCGGCCCAGGACCGCCGTATCGTCGGCTTCGCCAAGCTGCAGGCCGCGCCGAAGGTGATCGATTCCGCCACGCAGGAAGTCAACCTGAAGACACCGCTGCGCATGCTCGGCTTCACGCCTGAGCAGGAGAAGACGGTCACAGCGAAGTTCCCGTTCTACAGCTTCATGACCGTGGAGAGGGATGCGCTCGCGGCCGGCTTCCCTGAGCAGACGCTCCGCACGGTGGCCCAGGTCGTGGGCGCATCGATCCACAAGGACGTTCCCGAAGACATTGGCTACAAGCTCGCCAAGGTAAGCATCGAGGACAACACGGCTAAGGGCGACCAGAGCCAGGCGATGGCCTATCCGGCGATCAAGGGAGCAGACTTCGCCCAACTGACCGTGGACTTCGCCCTGACGCCGTTGCACGCGGGCGCGGTGAAGTACCTGAGGGAGATCGGCAAGCAAATCAAGCCGGAGCAGATGCCGCCCGAGATGAAGTAGCCCGGCGGGTCGGCCCCACCCCACCCCACGGGAATCCAAGGGGGCGAACCCCCTTGGATTCCCCTTTTCCTTATCAATCGGCGCGGCGGGAACAGGCGGCCGGGCAATCCTTGCCGTCGCCAGCGCGCAGCGCTACGCTAGGTATGTAAACCGCACGAGTCGTGGGGTCTTCTAGAGAGCGATGACGTGGGAGCAGCAGGCGTGGCCAGCCGGACCGCATCCTCTTGGCCGGCGTATCTCGCCGCTTATGAGAGCGGGCTGCTGCGCGAGAAAGTAGCGCAGGCGCTGGAGCTGCTGGGGCAGCGCGTGGACGACGGCGAGCGGCCGACCTGCCTGGTCTGCCCGCGCCAATGCCGCGTCGCGCGGCTGGACGACGAGCCGGGCTACTGCCGCGTCGGACGCTACGCGGCGGTCAGCTCGCACTTCCCGCACTTCGGCGAGGAGGACTGCCTGCGTGGCTGGCGCGGCTCGGGAACGGTCTTCTTCACCTCGTGCAACCTACGCTGCGTGTTCTGCCAGAACTGGGAGGTCAGCCAGGCCCGCGAGGGACACACGGTCACGCCGGAGCGCCTGGCTGACATCTACCTCCAGCTTCAGGAGTGGGGCTGCCACCACCTGAACTGGGTGACGCCCGAGCACGTCGTCCCGCAGGCGCTGGAGGCGCTCTACCTGGCCGTGCAGCGTGGGCTGCGCCTGCCAGTCGTCTACAACACGAGCGCCTACGACGCGCCGGAGTGCCTAGCGCTGCTCGACGCTGTCGTCGACATCTACATGCCCGACTTCAAGTTCTGGGATGCCGAGCTGGCGCGGCGCTACGTCGGCGCGCGCGACTACCCGGAGCGCGTTCGACATTCGATCCGCGAGATGCACCGCCAGGTGGGCGACCTGGCCATCGACCCCGAGACGCGCCTGGCGCGGCGCGGGCTGCTGGTGCGCCATCTGGTGATGCCCGGCTTCCTCGACGACTCGCGGGAGATCTTCCGCTGGCTGGCGAGCGAGATCTCGCCGGACACCTACGTCAACGTGATGGACCAGTACCACCCCGATGGCGCCGTGCTGCGCAGCGAGAAGTACGCCGAGCTGCGGCGGCTGCTGCGGCCCGACGAGCACCGCCAGGCGCTGGCCCTAGCCGGCGAGGCCGGCCTGCAGCGCATCGACGAGCGCCGCCCGCACCCGCGGCTCGCGCTGCGGGTGGCCTGGGGGCCGGGGTGAAAGGTCTGCTCCTGGCGTGCGGGGGCTGATGGCGGAGCGCATCGAGACCGACGTGCCCTGCCGCTACTCTTCCTCGAAGTAATCCAGGTCAAGCTTCTTGACCGTATATGTCGCCAATTCGGTGACGCCGATCCCGTGGTCAATCATGAGCTGCGCAAGCTGCTCGCCGTCGACGAGCACGATCTTCTTTTCGATGTACTTGACGTACTCCTTCGCGTCTGGCGAGAACTGCGATGTCGTGATCAGGACGCCTTTTCTGGCCCTCTGTCCCTCGAGGCTTCCGGCGAAGGTCTGAACGATGGGTCGCCCGACCGTGTTATCCCACCGCTTGGCCTGGACATACACAACATCCAACCCTAGCTTGTCTTCCTTGATCACGCCGTCGATCCCGCCGTCGCCGCTCTGACCCACCGCCCGGCCGGCATCTTTGCGGGATCCTCCGTAGCCCATGGCGACCAGAAGATCCACTACCAGCCGCTCGAAGAATCGCGGTGAACAACTTCTGATACGACCCAGCAACTCCTGCGCCAGTGCCTGCCTCACGGTCTGATACGCACCACCCAGTGTCTCTTCCGGTGTCGTCGGTACGACGATCTCGGTTTCGATCGCGGCGTTGCCATCCTCGTCCCTGCCCCGTCGAGTCCGACGAAGGAACTCATCGAACTCCAGGAATCGCCTAAGGAAAGCGCGGTTGATCGTCTGCGGAGTGCCCCTGAGAACGGCAAGCCCACGATCCGTTATGCGGAACCGTGCCCGTCCGGTCCTCTCAAGCAGACCTGCTTCCCTCAGGTCGGTGCGTGCCCAGCCCACGCGGTGGACAAACTTCGACTGCGTGCCACTGGGCAAGAGCTCAGCTCTCTCTTCGGCAGTTAGGTGAAACCGCTCCGCCAGAAGATCGATGACGTCCGCAAGACTGTGCTCCTTGCCATCGCCCGCGATCTCCAGCAGCGGGAGCATCAATGTTTGGAAGTCGGGTATTGCCATCTGAAACCTCCTACGCCCCGTCCCCCACCTCAAACAGCGTCGGCCCGTCCACCGGCGTCGCCAGCGCGCGGAGGGCGGTCTGCACGACGGCGCGCCGCCAGGCGCGGCTAGCGGCGGTCGGGCCGTCGCCCAGGCCACAGGGGTGGTGGAAGCGGCTGCCGCGCACGACGCGGTTGGCCCCGACGCTCAGGGCCACCGGGTAGAGCGCGGTGACCAGCGCCGTCGGCAGGCCGGCGCGCTCGAACTCCTTGGCCAGCGTAGCGCCGCTACGCGTGCCCGAGCCTCAGGTCGCCACAATTAGCACGGCGTCGGCCCCGGCCGCGCGCGCCGCGGCGGCCATCTCGCGGCCGTGGCGCGCCATGACGCTCAGCACGCCGTGGTTGCCGGCCGTGACGAAGTACTCGCCGTGCAGCCGGCCGAACAGGCCGGCCTGCTCGGCCTCGCGCAGCGCGTCGAGCGGCACGATGCAGTTGAGGTCGGCGGTCGCGAAGCTCGTGTCGTAGCCGCCGTGGCTGATCTCGTAGTCGCCCGGCGCCAGCGCTGCCTGTCCGTCCAGCGGGTAGCGCAGCCATTTCGTCGCCCGCACCCACTCCAGCCGGTCGGGGTTGCCGCGCGGCACCAGCCCGCCCTCGGTGGCGACGAGCAGCACCGCCTGGCGCAGGTCGGCCACCGGCGGCGGGGGCGGGACGCGCTCGTAGCTCGGCAGAGGGACCTCGGTGGTGAACGGCTGCCCGGCGAGCTTCGCCAGCAGCATCTCGACCGCGCGCTCCGGCGCCGGGCGGTCGGTGCGCACGTTCTGGCGCACGCCGCGCGGCAGGTAGCCCTCGACCGCGGCCGGGCCGAGCGGCTCGCCGGCCGCCAGGCGCAGCGCCAGCGGGGCGACGCGCGCCAGGGCGTCGCGCATGCCGGCGGCGTGCTGGCTAGTCGGGACGATGACCGCCTGGCGACGGTACAGCGCGACGCCGGGGTTGTCGGCGTGCATGGCCGCGACGGCCGGCAGGCCAAGCCGCTGCTGCACCGCGGCGCACAGCGCGCTACAGGCCAGGCCGTAGCGGCCGGAGCCGAAGGCCGGGCCGGCGACGAGGACGTCGGGCTGTAACGAGGCCACCAGCGGCAGCAGATCTGTCTGCTCTTCGTCGGCA
>JACQUS010000394.1 GCA_016210125.1 Chloroflexota bacterium
CCGTGGGGTGAAGGTGCGCCAGCCGCTGCAGCTCGCTTATGCGTGGCGCTACCTGTTCCTGGCCGTCGACGGGCGAGCCGGGACGCTGCACGGGTGCTGGATCGCCTCGCTGGCGGCCGATGAGATGCTGGCAGCCGTGGGCAGCTTGCAGCAGACGGGGGAGCTGGCGGCGCTGGTCTGGGACGGGGCGCCGAGCCACCGCGACGCGAGCGTCCAGGCGGTGGGGCTGCCGCTGATCGGGCTGCCGCCTTACAGCCCGGAGCTGAACCCGGCGGAGCGGGTCTTCCAGGAGCTCCGCCGCGCGATCGACGGGCAAGTCTACGCGACGCTGGACGAGAAGGCGGCGGCCGTCGAGACGGAACTGGCGACATGGGACGCCGATCCCGCCCGGGTCCGCTCGCTCGCCGGCTGGGACTGGATCGACGAGGCCGTTGTGCGTCTGCCCGCCGACCACGCGGCGTGATCTAACCGGATTGGTATTAGCGCGGCGGCGACCTTGCGGCGTCCACCACGACGGCACGATGACGGAATACCCGGCGTCCTCCAAGATCCACGCGCTCTCGCGCAAGAAGGTATAGGCCTCGTCAAGGGTCAGTCCGAAGCCGGTCGGCTGCGCGGTCTCCAATCCATCCCACACCTTGGGAAAGATCCGGGCGGCATGTCCCAAAGCCAGCAACAAATCGCGCTCGAAGTCAGACCCGCAGAGCCGCGCTAGATTGGCACGCGCCTTTAGATCGAGAGACCAGTAGTCGGCGAGGCTCAGCTTCAGCGACGGATCGTGCTTGGCCGCGACCAGAAAATGAACCCGCCAGTCGTCGACATCCGCCGACGGAGGGTCCTCCAGTCGGAAGCAGAGCGTGAATCTCACGGTGGTCTGCGGTCTGGTGAGCTTCTCGCGCCAGCCCATCCACTGCCTGAACTTATCGAGCGCGACCTCCGGCGCGAGCGCTCGAGACGGTCGGTATGGGTAGACGCAGTCGTACAGCAAAGTACCCGCGACCTGCTGGTCGAACTTGGCGGTGAAAGGTGTCCCGGTGACGATCTCGTGCAGCAGGCACTCCGAGAAGTGGCGCAAGAGGGACTCTGGTGTCAAAAGCTCCTGCCCGCCCGGGGTGGCCGAGCCGGCAGCACAGACGAGCGGCATCGAGGCGGCGTAGCACCGAATGGCCGCTTCGTAGGTCCCGGACACAATCTCCCACGACGCATGGATCTCGAACGTCTTCGCGTTCTTCGACGGTTTGGCTTTGGCGGACGCCGCGGAAGCCAGCTCGCGGTACTTCAAAGCCGGGATGTGATGTACACTCCCTCGACATCGTCAAACTGGAAGAGGGGGTCAACTCGCCCCGATCGGCAGCGCCAATTGCCGCTCCTCAGCCGGAGGCTCGACCCGGCGGTGATGGTCTTCGCCGTACCCGGCGGTTGCCTTGGCCTCTTGGACCCGCCGCTCCACCGTGATCTGGTACGGCTTTGGTGCGTATTTGGTCCCGTAGAGGCGCCGGTAGCCGGCCAGCAGCTCGGGATACTCCCGCTCAAGGAACGCGAAGTAGTAGTCGCGGACGTCGGGGCCGAGGTGGACGACGTTCGAGCCGATGAACTGCGCGCCGTGATCGGCGGCAGCCCGGACGGTGCGCTCGATCTGGTCGGGATCGGCCGACAGGCCGGGCAGGAGCGGCGCCATCAGGACGCCGGCTCGGATGCCGGCCGAGACGAGCCGTTTCATCACCTTGAGCCGCTGCTCAGGCGGCGGCGTGCCCGGCTCGGTCCGACGCCAGATCTCATGGTCAGTCGTCGGGACACTGAAGCAGACCGTCGCTCCTGCCCGCCGGGTGAGGTCCTGGAGGACATCGAGGTCGCGCAGGACCAGGGTGCCCTTGGTGACCAGCGAGACCGGGGTGCGGAAGCGGGTGAACAGCTCCAGGCAGCGGCGGGTGAGACGGTAGCGCCCCTCCGCCGCCTGGTAGGGGTCGGTCGCCGTGCCGATAGCGACCTGCTCCCGCTTCCAGGCCCGGCGGGAAAGCTCCGCGGCGAGCACTTCGGGCAGATTGGTCTTGACGAAGATGACGCGAGAGAAGTCGTCAATGCCGAGATCCAGGTAGCGGTGAGTAGGGAGAGCGAAACAGAATTGGCAGCCGTGCACGCACCCTCTAAAGGGGTTGAGGGACCAGCGGAAGGGCATCCCCTCAACCCGATTCAGGGCGGATTTGCAGGTCATCTCTCGGTACTCAACCCGCGCCATCCTGCTCCTCCTGGGGTGCGGACTTGCTCGGCAGCGCTCGGACTGTGCGCCGGCGGATGGGGAGCGCCACCTGTCGCACCAGGGTCATCCTGCTGTCGTTATCAGTACTGACAGCCATGCACACACCCTCGGTATGGGTTGAGCGACCAGCCAAATGGCATCCCCTGCACTCGGTTCAGCGCTGACTTGCAGGCCACTTCCTCGTAGCCGATGCCCACCACGCCCGCGCCTCCCCCGCATGATCGCGTCACTTCCGAATCGGCACGCCGAGCAGTCGCTGGGCGCTGAGGGCATTCCCCGGATGCGGTTGAGCGCCGCGCAGCAGCGTAGCACTACGCGCTCCGGGCGCGCCTCCCGACACCCGCTGGTGGAGCGACGCACTCGGCTACCGTAGCTTGCGCCAGGGCAAGCCCTCTGTCCCACGTTCACTGCGCACTCAGAGAATAGCACATGTGTTCGCTTTGCACAAGCCGTGAGCACAGCGCAGGAGGACCTTCACGCAGGCAGCGACCTCGCGCTCAGGCGTCGCCTCTCCGGCACCGACCAACGTCGACTCCGGAGATGCGACTTGACTGCTCGCTTATCGCCGCCTAGCAGGGACGTCGCCTGTCCGTCACCGACCAACGTCGACTCCGGAGAGCGCTGGCCGCGCGGCGCCAGCCCCACGTCAGGCGAGCAGTGCCCCGGCGATGCTGACCCACGACGCGCCCTGGCCGTCGGCCGGGCACTGGTCGTAGGCCACCACCACGCCGCGCGTCGGCGCCAGCAGCCGTAGTGCGAAGTAGATCGGCGGCAGCCCGCAGACGCGCCGCGCGTCTGCCTCGGCACGGAGGGTACCCAGGAACGCGGCCGCATCGCCGGCGCAGAGCGCGCGCAGGCTCGCCACGTCGCCGTCGCGGACGCGGCCGCGCTCGACCGGACCGAAGGCCACGGCGTCGCCAAATGCCGGACCGACGTGGGCCAGGTCTGCGCCCACGACCACCAGCGTCTGCCGCGTGGCCATCACCGCGCGCAGCACCTCGAGCGCCGCAGCGTAGCGCGCGTCGTCGGCCGGATCGCCGACGCCCTGCGCGAACTCATGGAACGAGCCCAAGACGATCGGCACGACCGGCACCGCGCGGCCGCCGCGCACGTGGTGCAGCCAGACCAGCGCGAGCTCGAGCGAGTGCTCGCCGCGGTGGTGCAGCTCCTCCGCGAAGGCCGCCGCGCCGAAGATCTCCGCCAGGGCGTCCACGATGTGCCCCTCAGTGGGCAGCACGCCCCACGGCGTCGCGTACTGCTGCGCCGTGAGCGTCCAGGCGCCGGCGCTGCCGGCGTGGTCGGTGCCAAGCGCGATGACCAGCTCCGCCTCCGCCGCAGCAGCTCGCGCGAGCGGCCAGACGCGGCCATAGACCGGCCCGCCGCGCTGGTAGTCGATGTGCGGGCTCACCACGCCGCGGATCGTGTCCGGCGCCTCCGCGGCCAGCTCTGGCGGCGGCTCCAGCGCCGTGCCGCGCTCGATGTAGACCCGGCAGACCGCGCCTAGCTCCGCCGGATCGGCCGGGTACACCGCGCCGGCGAGCGCCGGGGCACGCGCCGGAGCGCGGCGATAGGCGGCTAGAGCCGTCGCGCGCGCTGCCTCTACACGCGGCCCTTCCAGCAGGAGCGCTGCGTCGAGCTGGTCCAGCAGCACCCGCAGCTCCTCCTGCGAGACAGGCATACCCGTGCGCAGCGCGAAAGCTGCGCACAGGGCCGCGAGATCGCGCGTGCCATCGCAGAGACTCAGCAGCAGGGCCACCGCCGGCGGCACCGCCACGACGTGCTCGGCCAGGCCAAGACGGTCGCGCAGCACGAGCAGCGGCTGGCCGTCGTGCTCCTGCCATTGCGCGTCCACCGGCCGCAGCCTCGGGCCGCTCAGCTCGCCGCCCGGATTCGCCGGGACACCGTGACCGCTGGCGTCAGCATCACCCACTGCCCGCCTCCGCTCCTCGACCGCTTTGCCGCCGCCCTCGGGCCGGACCGCGCGGCTGGCCACAGGGCGCCCGGCTCACCCAGCCCGGGGCAATGTCGCCTGGTGGCGCTGCCCCATCAAGACCGCCCGGCTAGGCCGAACACCTCTCTACTCGCCTGCGCGGGCGCCACGGACGATGAAAATCATCTCGCCGGCTGGCGGCGCTCCACCCCAGCCTGAGCAGGTGCCCGAAGGGGGCTTCGCCGCTTTCAATTCGCCTTTTCGTCCCCGATGGGCGCGGCGCACCGCGGGACGAACTGATCCGCGGTCGGTCTGGCGGCCGGACCGCGACCCACCTATGACTCATCCTGGCAGGAGCGGTTGACAACGGCAAGACGTGCGGCTAACGTTCTCTCCGTAACGCGCCGCGGCCGAGCGCGGGGCGGCCCGGTCGCCGCGCCATGCTGGACGCGCGAGCTGCGGCGCAGAAATACGGAGGCTGGAGTGCACACGCGGTTCGTCAATCCGCCGACGCTGCGCACGCCGCGGGGCTATGCCCACGCCGCGCTGGTGCAGGGCGGCCGCACGTATCACATCTCGGGCCAAACGGCGCATGACGCCGAGGGGAAGGTCGTCGGGCCGGGCGACCTGGCCGCCCAGTTCCGCTACGCCATTGAGAACATCAGGCGCACGCTCGACGCCGTGGGCGGCACGCCCCAGCACGTCGTCAAGCTGACGATCTACGTGCGCGACCGTGACGACTACCTGGCCAAGCTACGCGAGATCGGCAGCGCCTACCGGTCCGTGTTCGGCGACCACTATCCGGCGATGACGCTCGTCGGCGTCACCGCGCTCTGGGACGACGATGCGCTCGTCGAGATCGAGGCCACGGCCGTCCTGCCCGACTGAGCGCCAGCCAGTCCGCTTGGGCGCTTGACAGCGCCCCGCGTTCATCATACGCTAGGTGGTAGCGCGCGCCCGGGGCCGACGCAGGCTAGGCGCCTGGAGCACCGACCGTGCCCTCGCTATCGCGCAGCCGACCGGCTTGGGAAGAGAGCCCGCTCGACGTGCTCCTCGAGACCGAGCGTCGGCTGCTCGGCGAGCTTCGCGACCTGCACACCGCCGCCGAACTGCGGCAGGCGAGCGTTGGCACCGCGGCGCAGGGGGTGGAGGAGCGCGCCCAGCAGCTCAGCACCAGCCTATCCAACCTGCCGGAGACGTTGAGCAGCCACGACGAGCAGACCGTGAACGCGCTCGCCAACGCCGTGGGCACCATCCGCGGCGACCTGCGGAGCTACGGCATGATGGTCGGCGGAGCGCTCGTGTTCGCCATGCTCCTGCTCGTCGTCACGATCGCGTCGCTCGGGCGCTAGCCGCGTGGCCCATGCCTAACGGCGCGTCTGCCGCAGCGGCCGCCGGCGCGCTCGCGGCCATAGCCGAGGCCGCGGACGTGGTCGAGATCACCGCGGCGGCCCTGCCGCTCGAAATCGCCGGCCCCACCGACGCCGCGGCCGCGCTGGACCTCTGGGACCCAGCGGCAAAGGCGCTCGCGGCGCTCGCCTCCGACCCCGACCTCGGGCCGGCCGATCGCCATCGACTCGCCGCGCTCCAAACGCGCGGCGCCAGCCTGGCGAGCGCGCTCTCCGCACTGCGGGCCGCGCGGGCGTCGTAGCCGCCTCACGGGCGCGCCGGGGTACGCGCGATGGTCCCGGCCTCGGCGGCGATGTCGCGGCGCATATCCTCTATGCCCGGCAGCTCCAGCCGGCGACTGGCGAGCGAGAGCGCGTAGTTGACGGCGAAATAGATCACCGCCGCCACAAACAGCGCCTGGATCGGCCCGGTCTCGAAGCCGCTGTACAGGATCTTCGCGCGATTCAGGAGCTCGTGCGCGCCGATAACGAACGCCAGGGACGTGTCCTTGATCAGCGTGATGAGCTGGCTCACCTGCGGCGGCACCATACGCCGCAAGGCCTGCGGCAGGACCACCAGCCGCATCGTCTGCACGTAGCTCAGGCCCAGGGCACGCGCCGCCTCAACCTGACCCCTCTCGATCGACAGGATGCCCGCGCGTACGATCTCGGCGTTCACGGCGCTCGTGTAGACCGTCAGCGCCAGGATCGCCGCGACGACCGGGTCCTCCCAGCTCACACGCAGGCCGAAGAGCGTGAAGCCTCGCGCGCCGCCGAAGAACATGAAGAAGATGAGCAACAGCACGGGCAGGGCGCGAATGATCTCGATGTAGAGCACCGCCGGATAATGCACGAGCGGAACACGGCTGAGGCGGGCCAGCGCCAGCAGCGTGCCGAACACCAGGCTCAGGACGATGGCCGCGGCGGCCATCGTGAGCGTGATCTGGAGGCCCGTCAGCAAGAACACCCAGATCTCGACGTCGAGAAACGCCTTCCAGTAACGGTACTCGAACAGCCGAGCCACATCCATCGGTCACGCGCTCCGGAAGCGCGTTAGGCGGTGCTCGAGCCGCGCCACCAGCCGGCTGAGCGGGATGGTCAAGGCCAGGTACAGCGCCGCCGTGACGAAGAACGTCTCGTATGTAGCGAAGGTGCGGGCGTTGACGACCTCGGCCTGGTACATGAGCTCGGGGACCAGCACGGCGCTAGCCACGCTGGTGTTCTTCGTCAGCGCGATGGCCAGATTGCCCAGCGGGGGCACCGTGATGGCGATGGCCTGCGGCAGCACAACGAGGCGCATGGTCTGCACGTAGCTCAGCCCCATTGCCCGGGCGGCCTCGATCTGCCCGTGCTGAATGGAGAGGATGCCCGCGCGCATGGCCTCGGCGACGAAGGCCGACGTGTAGAAGGCCAGGCCCAGCAACGCCCCGCCGAACTCCGGTAGGACGACGCCGACGAACGGCAGGCCGAAGACCCAGAAGAACATCTGCACCAGCAGCGGCGTATTGCGCAGGAACTCCACGTAGGCCGTGCCTGCGACGCGCAGGACGCCCAGCGGGCTGACGCGCAGCAGGGCGACCAGCGTGCCGACGGCGAGCGCCAGAACGAGGGCGCCGACAGCAAGTTGAAGCGTCGTCCGCAGGCCGTCGAGGAAGAGCGGGAGGTTTTGTACCACGGCGGGCATTCGTTAGCCTTCGGAACTCAGTCGTCAGCTATCGGTCGTCAGCTATCGGTCGTCAGCTATCAGTCATCAGCCGGCGGCGGCAAGAGGGTGTCGGCGCGGCCGCGGTGTGCACGCCAGGATGGGTGCTGGGAGCACGGGCAGCGTGCGTGCCCCCGCCGGCGGCACTGCGCGCCGGTGCTGGCAAGGACGCCCGTGCTCCCAGCACCGCTTTGTCGGACACCCTCTTGACCGTCGATGGGCATCAACTCGCCGGCAGGAGCCGTCGGCCAGCAGCGCCCGTGGCGGTGGCCCGGTGCTGGTAGCCGACGGCTGACTGCTCTATTGCGCCGCCTCACGCGCCGTGCGCGTCGGCGGGTTCGGCGTCTGGACGTACTTGCCGAGCCACTTCTGGTGGATCTCCTTCCACCGGCTGCTCTGCTTGGCCTGGGCCAGCACGGCATTGACGAACTGCACGAACTCCGCCCGCCCCTTGGCGATGCCGATGCCATAGGGCTCCTGCGTGAACCTGTCGCCGACGATCTGCATGTTCGGGTCCTGCTCGACCAGGCCCATGAGGATCACGTCGTCAGTGCTGATGGCGTCGGCGCGGCCCTGCTGCACAGCGAGCAGGCACTCGGGATATTTGTCGGTCTGCACCACGGTCGCCTGCGCCTGGAACTTGCTAATATTGCGCTCGCTCGTCGAGCCCTTGGCTGCGCAGACGCGTTTGCCGGCCGTGTCCTGGATACTCTTGATGGGGCTGTTCTTGGGCACCAGGACCTGCTGGCCCGACTCGTAGTAGACGTCGGCGAACTCGATCTCCTCCATGCGCTGCTTAGTGATGGTCATCGTGGCCACGACGACGTCGACGATGCCCTCCTTGAGCGCCGGGATGCGCGCCGCCGACGTGACCTCCTTCAGCTCAATCTTCTCGGGGTCGCCGAAGATCGCGCGGGCGATCTCCTTGGCCATATCGACGTCGAAGCCTTCGATCTTGTTGGAGCGCGGGTTCAGGTAGCCGAAGAGCAGGACATCGGTCTTGACGCCGGCGACCAGCTTGCCGCGATCCTGAATGGTCTTCATATACGTGCCGGCCGGCATCTCGCCCGGCTTCGGCAGCGCGGCGGCGGCCGGCTTCTCGGCCGGCTTGGCGGCCGGCTGCGCGGCGGGCTTCTCGGCCGGCGCCGGTTTCGGCGCCTCGGCCGGCTGCGCTGGCTTGGCCGGCTCGGCCGGCTTCGCCGCCGGGGCCGGCGCGGGCGCTGCCGGCTTCGCCGGCTCGGCCGGCTTGGCCGGCGCGGCCGGCTGTGCTGGCGCGCAGGCCACCGCCAGCCAAACGAGCACGATCAGCAACGCGGGGATGCGCAGGTAGGTAGTCACCCTTCTCCTCCAGGCGGACCACTGCGTCCGTCACGTCGCGGTTCATAGACCGCCCGAGAGACCTCGGCGCGGCTGCGTTCCGTCGCCCTGCGACACCTCCTTCTCGCGGGGGCCGCCCGCGGCTAATGGTGCAAGATGCGGCTCATAAACTGCTTGGTCCGCTCCTCCTGCGGGCTGCTGAAGAACTCGTCCGTCGGGGCCTGCTCGACGATCACCCCGTCGGCCATGAACACCATACGGTCGGCCACCTCCCGGGCGAAGCCCATCTCGTGGGTCACGACTACCATGGTCATCCCGCGCGCCTGCGCGAGCGCGCGCATGACGTCGAGCACCTCCTTGATCATCTCGGGGTCGAGCGCCGACGTCGGCTCGTCGAACAGCATGATCTTCGGGTCCATCGCCAGCGCACGGGCAATGGCCACGCGCTGCTGCTGCCCGCCCGAGAGCTGCGCCGGGTAGGCGCTCGCCTTCTCAGGAATGTGCACACGGTCCAGCAGCCCCCGCGCCTTCTCCTCCGCCTCGGCGCGCGGCATCTTCAGCACGTACCTTGGGGCCAGCGTGATGTTCTCCAGCACTGTCAGGTGGGGGAAAAGGTTGAAGTGCTGAAAGACCATGCCGATCTTCGAGCGCAGGCGGTTGATGTCGGCGTGGGACTCATCCACCCGCTGGCCGTCCACGATCAGCTCGCCCTGCTGGATCGGCTCCAGGCGGTTGATGCACCGCAGGAGGGTGCTCTTGCCAGACCCGCTGGGGCCGGCGATGACGACCTTCTCGCCGTAGTCGATGGTGAGCTCGACGCCACGGAGCACGTGCAAGCGGCCGAACCATTTGTGCACGTCCCGGAAGCAAATGATGCCGTCACAGCCTTGCTCAGCCACGGCTGCACCTAGCGGCTTCTATAAACCACAATACGGTGTGCGCGAAGGCTCGTCAACTAGCAGGCTGCACCGTGCGTTGACGGCACGGCCTCGCCGTCGTACAGTGGGAGCGACGCCGCTGCGGCGCTGGGGCCGGGGAGAGGGGCGATGCCGTCGATGGGGATGTCGGAGTCGGGCGGGCCGTTGCGCCCGTTGGCCCCCGACGTGCAGGCGGCACGCGAGTCGCTGATGGACACGATGCAGCGCGTCGAGCGCCGGCTGCTCGACGAGCTCAAGGCGCGCTCAGCCGTCGGCGAGCTGGGCAGCATCTCCCAGCGCCTCGAGGTCCTCGGCTCGCAGATCGGTAACCTCGAGAGCGCTGTCGGCCAGATCGAGCATCAGCTCGACGACCAGCAGCGCGACTCGCAAGTTGCGCTGCACAAAGAGCTGGTCGGCCTTCGCCACGAAGTCAACGCGTACCTGCTCGTCGTGACCGTGGCCGTGCTCCTTCTGGTACTTCTTGCCGCGATCTTGATTCTGTTCAAGCTGGGCTAACCAGGCCCTCGCGGGCTGCCCCACCCAGTCCCTGAGAGAGCCCCCGCTACGTGTGATCGGCGGCCGATAGCGCCTCGTTGGCTTCCCAGACGCGTCCTAGTCGAGTACGACGAGCAGCCGGCCCTGCTCGACCTTCTCGCCCGGGCCGACGTGGACGGCCCTGACCCGTCCGGCGCGCGGCGCCCGCAGCTCGTTCTCCATCTTCATAGCCTCGAGGATCAGCAGCCGCTGGTGCGCCGCGACCTCGTCGCCCGGCGATACCGCCACGCTCACAACCAGCCCGGGCATCGGGGCCTTGACCGGCGTCTCGCCGCCCGCCTCGCCGCGGCGCCCGGCCAGCCGCGCCAGCTCGCGCGCGCGCTCGTCCTCGACGGCCACATCGTAGAGTGCCCCACCGACCCCGATGCGCAAGCCCTCGCCCGGCACGTCCTGCACGACGAGCTCGTACGCGCGCCCGTCGACCAGCAGCGAGAACACCGGCTGCGAGCCGACCTGCTGGCAGTCAGCGGCCACCGCGACGCCGTCGATCCATGCACAGCCCGGCCGGCGTGGGTCGAAGGCCACTTCGACCTCGCGACCGGCGACGTGCACGGCGTACTTCACCATCGCCGGAGCGTCTCCCGCCAGCCGCGCGCCCGCCAGCCACTCGACGCCGGCCCGTCCACCGTCGCCGCCAGAGCCGCCTGCCGGCGTTGCCGCCGCTCGTCGGTCAGCAGCGCGGCCAGCAGAGCGACGACCCCGGCGTCGCGCGGCTCGCCATCCGCTGGCGCGAAGCGCTCCTCTAGGAACGCGGTATCGACGGCTCCCATCCGGAACTCCGGCAGGTCGAGCAGCCGCAAGTGGAAGGGGATGGTCGTGTGGACGCCGCCGATGCGGAACTCGCCCAGCGCCTGCCGCATGCGGCGGATGGCCGTCGGGCGGTCGGCGGCCCAGACGATCACCTTCGCCAACAGCGGGTCGTAGTACAGGCTGACCGCCAGCCCGTGGTAGAGCGCGCTGTCGACGCGCACGCCCGGGCCGCTGGGCTCGCGCAGCGGCCCGACGGTCCCGATGGACGGCAGGAAGCTGTTCGCCGGATCCTCGGCCGAGATACGGCACTCGATGGCCCAGCCGCGCAGGCGGACGTCGTCCTGCCGCAGCCCCAGCGGCTCGCCGGCGGCGACGCGGAGCTGCATCGCCACCAGGTCGAGGCCGGTGACCAGCTCAGTGACCGGGTGCTCGACCTGCAGCCGCGTGTTCATCTCCAGGAAGTAGAAGGTGCGATCGGCATCGAGCAGGAACTCGACCGTTCCCGCGTTCTCGTACTGCGCGGCGCGCGCGGCAGCAACCGCGGCCTGCCCCATGCGCTCGCGCAGCGCGTCGTCGAGCGCCGTGGACGGCGCCTCCTCAACCAACTTCTGGAGGCGGCGCTGGATTGAGCACTCACGCTCGCCCAGGTGGACGACGTTGCCGTAGCGGTCGCCGATGACTTGAAACTCTATGTGGCGCACGCCCTCGAGCCGCCGCTCGACATACAGGCCACCGTGGCCGAAGGCACCGTGCGCCTCGCTGCTGGCGAGCTGGAAGGCGCTGGCCAGGTCCTCAGGGGCACGCACGACGCGCATGCCTTTGCCGCCGCCGCCGGCAGCGGCCTTCAGCAGGATCGGGTAGCCGATCGCCCCGGCCACGGCCGCAGCCTCGGCTACGTCGGAGACCTCGCCGTCGGTGCCCGGCACGACCGGCACGCCGGCCGCCCGCGCCGCGCGTCGCGCGCGCACCTTGTCGCCCATCAGGGCGATGCTGTCTGGCGCTGGGCCGACGAACACCAGCCCGGCCTCGCGGACCATTTGCGCGAACGCGGCGTTCTCGGCGAGGAAGCCATAGCCAGGATGGACGGCCTCAGCGGCGCTGCGGCGCGCGATCTCGACCAGCGCCTCGCCGCGCAGGTAGCTCTGGCGCGCCGGCGGCGGGCCGACGCAGAAGGCCTCGTCCGCTAGGCGGACGTGCAGCGCCTGGCGGTCGGCCTCCGAGTACACGGCGACCGTGCCCAGTCCGAGCTGCCGGCAGGCGCGGATGATGCGTACGGCGATCTCGCCACGGTTCGCGATCAGGACCTTCTTGAACGGCGTCTTCACAGCGGAAGGTTCCCGTGCTTCTTCGGCGGATTCGTATCGCGCTTGCTGCGCAACATGGCCAGCGCATTGACCAAGCGCGGTCGCGTCTCGCGCGGCTCGATCACGTCGTCGATGTAGCCGCGCGCCGCGGCGACGTACGGGTTGGCGAAGCGCTCCACGTACTCGGCGACGAGGCGCTTGCGCTCGGCCTCGGGATCGGCGGCCTGAGCGATCGGCTCGCGGAACACGATGTTCACCGCCCCTTCGGGACCCATCACTGCGATCTCGGCCGTTGGCCAGGCATAGTTGATGTCGCCGCGCACCTGCTTGCTGCTCATCACGCAGTAGGCCCCGCCGTACGACTTCCGCGTGATCACGGTTACCTTGGGCACAGTCGCCTCGCAGTAGGCG
>JACQUS010000406.1 GCA_016210125.1 Chloroflexota bacterium
AGCAGGAGCTGCTGGCAATCTTGGAGCGGGAGGCCTGCGTGCCTGATCGACGTACTGCGTTACAGACCGCACGCGCGATTCAAGAAGAGCTGAAGCGCACCGGCCGGATGTTTAGCGATAGCGCGGCGTTGCTCGCGGAGGACCGTGAGCGATGAGCGAGGCGACCGCCTCGCTGGTGGTAGATGCCAGCGTGGTCGCCAAATGGTACGTACCAGAGAGCGGAAGCGCCGCAGCACTGGCGCTCTTGGAAGCTGACCTCACGCTGCTCGCGCCGGATCTCCTCCTAGCCGAGGTCGGGAACATCTTATGGAAAAAGGCGCGGCAAGGCGAGCTCACGGACGCTCACGCTACATGGATAGCCCGCGCCTTTCGTACGGAAGCGCCGGTCGTCCTGTGGCCGTCGAGCGCCTTGATCGAGACGGCACTAGCCGTTGCGCTGGCGTTCGACCGCCCGGTCTACGATGGGCTTTATCTCGCCCTCGCATTGACTGTGGGTAGCCAGCTCGTGACCGCAGACCGGCGCCTGGTACGGGCGCTACAGGGCACCCGCCTGGAGCCGTCGCTGCGATTGCTCGACGGCCCGTGATTGCAGGATCACCCTGCGCCGCTGCCACCTGCTTGGGCCTCCCCCAGCGACTCGGCCAGCAGCTCGACGCAGTCGCGCAGGCGCATCTGCTCGCTGAGGCCCTTGCCGGTGATGCCGTCCTCCAGCATGACCGTGCAGAAGGGGCAGGCCGCGGCGATGACGTCGGCCCCGGTCGCCTGCGCCATGCCCACGCGCGTCTGGTTGACACGCGCGCCCTGCTTCTCCTCCATGAACATGCGCCCGCCGCCGGCGCCGCAGCAGAAGCTCTTCTCGCGGCTGGCCGCCATCTCGCTCAGGCGCAGGCCGGGGATCGACTTGAGAATGTAGCGCGGCGCGTCGTACTCGTCGTTGTAGCGGCCGAGGTAGCAGGGATCGTGGAAGGTGATGTGCTCGTCGACGGGCTTGGTCGGCTTGATGCGCCCCTGGGCGATCAGCTCGGCCAGGAGCTGAGTGTGGTGGATGACCTCGTAGCGGCCGCCGAAGTCAGGGTACTCGTTCCTGATTGTGTTGAAGCAGTGCGGACACTGCGTGACGATCTTGCGCACGCCGTAGCCGTTCAGCGTCTCGACGTTCTCTTGCGCCAGCATCTGGTAGAGGTACTCGTTGCCGATGCGCCGCGCCGGATCGCCGGTGCACTTCTCCTCTGACCCCAGGATGGCGAAGGAGACGCCGGCCTCCTTGAGGATCTTGGCCAGGGCGCGGGTCACGCGCTTGTTGCGGTCGTCGAAGGCCCCGAAGCAGCCCACCCACAGCAGGTACTCGACCTGGCCCTTGGTCTCGGCCATCGTCGGGATGTCGAGCCCCTCGGCCCAGGCGGCGCGCTGCTGGTGCGGGAGCTGCCACGGGTTGAAGCGGTTCTCGAGGTTGTTGAAGACGCCCTGCACCTCGCGCGGGAAGCGGCTCTCCTCCAGAACCAGGTAGCGCCGCATGTTCACGATCTTCGGCACGTGCTCGATGAGCACCGGGCAGGCCTGCATGCAGGCGCGGCAGGTGGTGCAGTCCCACAGCATCTGCTCCGGGATGGCCTCGCCAACGAGCGCTGGCAGGGCGGGGTCGCCGGCGGCGACGTCCCGGCCGGCGAGCAGGCCGCGCTCGTGGCGCGTGATGTAGTTGCGCAGGTCGAGCACGATCAGCTTGGGGTCGAGGAGCTTGCCGGTCGAGCGCGCCGGGCAGACGGCGGTGCAGCGGCCACACTCCGTGCAGGCGTCGCCGTCGAAGAGGTCCTTCCATGTGAAATCGCGGATGCGCCCGGCGCCGAAGGTCTCGGCCGTCTCCAGATCAGGCGTCGAGAGCTGCCCTTTGGGCTCGAAGCTGCGCAGGAACGTGTTCAGCGGCGAGGTGAAGCTGTGCAGCATCTTGCTGTAGGGCATGTAGGCGATGAACGCCAGCGCAAGCAGCAGGTGTAACCACCAGAAGCCGGTGTGCAGCGCCTGGAGCGCGCCCGGGTCGAGCGCGACGAGCGGCTGGGCGACGACGTAGCCGACCGGCGACCAGGCGGCCCAGGCCACGCCCTGGCGCAGCTCGGTGGCGGCCATGCGCAGGCCCTCGACGCCGAAGCCGGTCACGAGGTTGGCCAGCAGCAGGCCGAGGACGATGCCGTCGTAGTACATCGCATACAGGTACTCGGGCTTCACGACATAGCGTTGGAAGAGGGCCATGAGCACGCCGACGATGGCCAGAAAGCCGAACACGTCGAGGAAGAGCGAGTAGAACAGGTAGAACTGGCCGTGGAGGAACTGCACGTCGAAGTCGGCCTGCACCATGATCATCAGCGTGCCGATGAACAGCGTGACGAAGCCGGAGAAGATGAGCAGGTGCATGAGGCCGGGGTAGAGGTCGCGCGCCGTGCGCCCGTGGCCGGGGCCGTAGGCGATGAAGGCGGCGACGCGCTGCATCACATGGTCGAGGCGGTTGGCCGGCTTGCCGAGACGCCAGAGGCGATAGCGGCGGTAGAAGCCGTAGGTGAAGACGGCGATGGTCGCTCCGGCCAGCAGGTACATGAGGACGACGCTGAATGCGGTGACGTTCCAGTAGATCTCGCGGGAGATCTCGCTGCCCGGCACATCCGCCTCCCTGCTGGCCTGAGTCCGCCCTGCCGGCGCGAGGGTATCACAGCGGTAGGGGCGAGGCACGCCTCGCCCCTTGAGACCGCTGCTCCCTGGCGCGGGCGCGCCGCGGATGCCCTGCCCCGCTCCCTCCTACAGGCTTCCGCGGAGGCCACCGGAGCTGACCTCCGCACCTCCCGGAGCGACCGTCCGCCGCCGTGCCTCTCTACCCCTGCGCCTTACGCTGCTTGACCTCTGCGATGAGCTGCGGGACGACCTTGAACACGTCGCCGACGATGCCGAAGTCGGCAAACTTGAAGATCGGCGCCTCGGCGTCCTTGTTGATGGCGACGATGGTCTTGGCGCCCTTCATGCCCACGGTGTGCTGAATGGCGCCGGAGATCCCACAGGCGATATAGAGGTCGGGCTTGACGGTCTTGCCCGTCTGGCCGATCTGGTACGAGTACGGCTTCCAGCCGGCGTCGACGACGGCGCGCGTCGCGCCGACCGCGCCGCCGAACAGGCCGGCGAGCTCGTCCAGCATGCCGAAGTTCTCGGGACCCTGGAGGCCGCGTCCGCCGGAGACGATGACGCGCGCCTCCTCCAGCTTGACGCCCTCGGCGGCCTGCACGACGCTCTCGACCACGCGCGCGCGGCGCGCCGACGCAGGGACGCTCGTGCTGACCTGCACGACCTCCGCCGCGCCGCCGTTCGGCGCCGCCTCGTACGACTTGGCCTTGAGGTAGACGAGCTTGGGGCCGTGGTTCGTCACCGTCGCGGTGCCGATGATCGCGCCGCCGAGCCAGGGCACCGTGAGCCGGAGCTGCCCGTCCACCAGATCGATCGCCGTGGCGTTGGACGCGATGCCCGCGCCCAAGCGCGCCGCCAGGCGCGTCACGACGTCGCGGGCACTGTAGCTCTCGCCGAACATGACCACGGCCGGCTGGTACTCGGCGATCAGCGTGCCCAGCGTCTCGACTATCGGCTCGGCTATGTACTGGTCGTACACCGGATCGTCGTGGACGTACACGCGCCGCGCGCCGTGCTCGCCCAAGCGCTCGACCGCCGCGGCGGCCCCGCCGCCCAAGGCGATGGCCTCAGCCTCGCCGAGCTCGCGCGCGCGGGTCAGCAGCTCCAGCGCGACGCGCTGGGGCTTGCCGTCTTGAAGCTCAGCCCAAACCCAGATGCGGCTCACCAACGTGCCTCCGTGTCAAATGAATGCCGCCGAGGCAGATGAGTGCCTCGGTGTCTGATGAACGCCGACGAGTCAGATGAGTGCCTCGGTCTCAGATGAATGCTGCCGAGTCAGATGAGTGCCTCGGTGTCATCGGTGTCAGATGAAGCGTCGCTGCTGGAGGAAGTCGGCGATCTTCACGCCGCCGTCGCCCTCGTCGCTGGCGATCGTGCCGGACTGCCGCTCCTCGGGCTTGGCCAGGTCGAGCACCTGCTCCTTGGCCCCGGCTGCACCAACCTGGTCGGCGCTGAGGCCAAGCGCGCCGACGCTCAGCTCGACGATCTCCTTGCGCTTGGCGGTCATAATGCCCTTGAGCGAGGGGTACCGCGGCTCGTTGATGCCGCCCGTGACCGTCACGACGACCGGCAGCGGCGCTTCGACGATCTGGAAGCCGACCTCGGTCTGGCGATGGATCGTCGCCTTGCCGTCCCCCACCGCCAGCTTCTTGGCGAAGGTGAGCTGCGGCCAGCCCAGCAGCTCGGCCAGCATGCCGGGCATGAGGCCCGTGCTGCCGTCGCTGCTCTCCGTGCCGCAGATGACGATGTCGGGGCTCTCGCGCTTGATCGCCTCGGCCAGCGCCCGCGCGGTCGCCAGCGCGTCCGAGCCGGCGAGCGCCGGGTCGCTCACCAGCACACCGCGCTCTGCGCCCATGGCCAGGGCCTTGCGCATGGCCTCCTTGGCGCGCTCAGGACCCATCGAGATCACCGTGAGGACGCCGCCATGCTGCTCGACGAGCTGCAAGCCGGCCTCGACGCCGTACTCGTCCCAGGGGTCCATCACCAGCTCGACGCCCTCACGGACCAGCCGGTTGGTCGCCGGGTCCATCTTGCCCGGCGCGTTCGGGTCGGGAACCTGCTTGACACAGACGTAGACGTTCAACCTGCGCCTCCGCGCGTTGTAACCTTGCACACCCGGCGTATGCTACCACGCGATTTCATAGAGTGTCAAACGACCTCAGTCACAGGCGCTGGCACCCGGTCCGGTGTGTCCGCGGTACAATGAGGCCAGCCAGCGGAGGTGGGGCAGCTATGAGCGTGAAAGACGAGCTACAGCACCTCATTCACGAGCTGGATGACGAGCAGGCGCGTCAAGCTCTGGAGTACGTCCGGTGGCTTATGGGGGAGAGCGAGACCTTGACGGAAGCGGAGATTGAGCGCTTGCGCGCCGGCGAGGCCGAGATCGAGCGTGGTGAGTACACGATCCTTGAGGACCTCCGCAGCCGACTTGCCAGGTGAGCTACGAGGTCCGCATTGCGCGGCAGGCAGAGCGTTACCTTAGTCGGCTACCACGCCGGGCGCAGGAGCGTATCCTGCGCCGCCTCGAACAGATCGCCGCTGATCCGTTTGGCCCGCAGACGAAGCCACTGACAGGTCTGCCCGGGAGGCGAGCGGCGCGCGTGGGCGACTGGCGGATTGTGTTTGCAGTCGACCGAGATGCCCGGCGAGTGGACGTCAGCGATATCGCGCTCCGCGGCAAGGTTTATCGCCACTGGTGAATCGCGATCAAGATGCACCTCCCTACCTTTCCCGACGGGGAGGCGGGGCTGACGCGGAACGACGGCGCACGGCGGCCCTGGCAAAGGTGCCCGTCTTCTCCGCGAGCAGCGCGTGCAGCACGCCCGGCGTGCACTGTAGCCACAGCTCGCGGCCGTGGCGGAGGCAGGGCTGCCCCAGCACGCCATTCGGCTCGTAGCCGACGGCGTCCGCGAGCGGCAGCCACGCGCCGGCGCAGTGGGCAACCGGCTCATAGTCCAACGAGGCCACACCGCGGACGAAGCCGAATGCCCAGTGCGCCGGGCGATCGGGGTCGACGAGCAGGTCGGCCGGCGACGGCCAGGGGTGGTAGCTGGCTGCCGCCGGGTCCTGGGGCCGGCGCGCGGCCGTGCCGCCGGCCAGCGCGCCAATGGCCGCGACCAGCAGCCGGCCGCCCAGCTCGGCGCAGTGCTCCTCCAGGTCGAGACCAGCGATGCCCTCGGGCACCTCGAGCGCTTCTTGCAGCAGGATGTCGCCGGCATCCAGCTCGTCGGTCATCAGGTGCACGGTGACGCCGGTCCGCCGCTCGCCGAGGCGGAACGCCCAGAAGAGCGGCGCCGGGCCACGCCCGGCCGGCAGGAGCGAGGGGTGCACGTTCAGCGCGCCGAGACGTGGCAGGGCCAGGACGGCCGGCGGCAGGCGCCGGGGGAAGCAGGCGACGGCGATCACGTCGGGCCGGTAGTCCGACAGCGCAGCGACCGCCGCCGGCGCTGCCAGGTCCGCCACATGGAGCACGGGGATGCGCTGCGCCCATGCCTGATTGACTAGCGCACGCTCCTGGCCAGCCGCGAGCAGCGGCAGGTCGGGCGGCGGGAGGACGCGCAGGCCGGGGTGCGGCCCCGACGGGCCGAGGCGCAGCGCGCCTAATGAGCCCGCCGATGCGCTGCGAGGCGCGTCCATCGCGCTCGGCCACCGCCCCACCAGGCCGGGCACGACGACCGCCGCAACCGCGAAGGGGCTGGCGAGCAGCTCGGCGAGCGGCGCGTAGGAGAAGGCGCACGGCATGCCGAAGAACAGGACGCGCAGGCGCTCGCTCATCGACCGCTCGACTGCCTGGCGGGCTGGACGCGCCGGCCGCCAGGTGGTAAGTATAGTACGTGGGCCAGGATAGCGGATGGAGATCGTCTACAGCGGGCACGCCCGAAACCAGATGCGGCTCTGACTCAAGAAGGGCGTCACCTACGGTGACGTCGAGGCAGCGATTCGGCAACCGGACCGCACCGAGCCGACATACGAGGAGAGAACGAACGCTTTCCGTCGGTTGCCCGATGGGCGGATTCTGCAAGTGACATGGATTGAAGAGGCGGGCAGTATCATCGAGATCCTGGATGCCTCGCAGCGGCTGGGGACCGAGGCCGTGGCCCGCATCGCAATTGAGGGGATTCCCTCCGTCGCTGCTGCGCTTGTGGACGAGGGCGAGGACCAGAGCGAGAGTCCGGCTGCCGTGGTAGACGCCGCGCCGCGAGGATAGCCGCGCGGGTGAGCGGGCCGCCGCCGGCGGCCGAAAGGTGCGAGCATGGCGCGAATGGTGCAGTGCGTGAAGCTCGGGCGTCTCCTGCCTGGCCTCGAAAGGCCACCCGTCGCCGGCGAGCTGGGTCAGCGCGTCTACGAGCAGGTCTCCCATGACGCTTGGCAGATGTGGCTCGAGCACATGACGCGGCTGATCAACCACTACGGCCTCGTTCCGGCCGACCCGGAGGCACGAAAGATCCTCCGCCAGGAGATGGAGGAGTTCTTCTTCGGTGAGGGCGCGCAGATGCCTGAGGGCTGGGTTCCCGAAGGCGCCGCCGGCGGCAAGGGCGGCGCGCCAGGCGGTAAAGGGGGCGGCGCGCCGCCCAGCAAGGGTGGCTAGCGCCGAGCGCGACGCCGTGAGCCGCTCGCTACGCGCTGCCGGCGCTATTCTGCTCGTCTCGTGCTACGAGCTGGGACACCAGCCGCTGAGCCTTGCGTCGCCGCTGGCCTTCCTGCGCCAGGCGGGCTACGCGCCGGCGGCGGTGGACACGCAAGTCGACGAGCTACCCGACGCGGCCATCGCCCGCGCGCGCTTGGTGGCCATCTCAGTGCCGATGCACACGGCGCTGCGCCTCGGCGTCGCCGTCGCCGAGCGCGTCCGCGCGACGAACCCGAGCGCGCACCTCTGCTTCTACGGCCTCTACGCGACCCTGAACGCCGACTACCTGCTGCGCCGGCATGCCGACTCGCTGGTCGGCGGCGAATACGAGCAGGCGCTGCTCGACCTGGTGCGTGCGCTGGAGATCGGCGCCGGCGGGCCGATCGACGGCGTGGCGACGCGCGAGACCGCGGCGCAGCCGGCGCTGCGGCGCCTGCCATTCGTCCAGCCCGACCGGCGCGGCCTGCCGGGCCTCGAGCGGTACGCGCGCCTCGAGCGCGACGGCGTTCTGAAGCTAGCCGGCTACGTCGAGGCCACCCGCGGCTGCTTGCACACCTGCCGGCACTGCCCGATCACACCGGTCTACCAGGGGCGCTTCTTCGCCGTGCCGCGCGAGGTGGTCCTGGCCGACATCGCCTGGCAGGTCGAGCAGGGCGCCGAGCACATCACCTTCGGCGACCCCGACTTCCTCAACGGGCCGACGCACGCGCTGCGCATCGCGCGGGCGCTCCACGACGCGCACCCGCACCTCACCTTCGACGCCACGATCAAGATCGAGCACGTCCTCGAGCACCGCGGCGTCTTCCCCGAACTGCGCGAGCTAGGCTGCATCTTCGTGGTCTCGGCGGTCGAGTCGCTCAGCGACACCGTGCTCACGCATCTCCAGAAGGGCCACGACCGGCGCGACGCGACCGAGGCGCTGGGCATCCTCGACGCCGCGGGCATTGCGCTGCGGCCGACGTTCGTGCCCTTCACGCCGTGGGAGACGCTGGAGGGCTATGTCGACATCCTCGACTTCGTGGAGCAGCACGACCTGATCGACCACGTCGATCCCGTCCAGTACGCCATCCGGCTGCTCGTGCCGCCCGGGTCGGCGCTGCTGGACGACCCCTCGTGCGGCGAGTGGCTCGGCCCGCTTGACCCCGCTGCCTACACCTACACCTGGGCGCACGCCGATCCACGCATGGATCGGCTCTACCAGGAGATCGCGGCGCGCGTCGAGGCCGCCGCGCGGGCCGGCGAGGACGCGCGGGACACGTTCCGCGCGGTCCGCGCCTTGGCCGAGGCGGCGCGCGGACGGGTGCTCGTCGCCGTCGGCGCCGTCGCTGCGCCCGATCTCGTGCTGGCCGGCGCGCACGCCGAGCGGCCGGTCAGCCGCCGGCAGCCGGCGCCGCGGCTGACCGAGTCGTGGTTCTGTTGAGCCGAGCCGACCAAGGACCAGTTTGGTCTGGTGCTGAAGAAGAAGGCGTGAGCGAGCCGGGCGCTTAGGGCTCGACGCGCCGGACGCGTGGCAGCCGGTCGAAATCAGTGTCCCAGCTATAGATCTCGGACAGGCCGCGGGCATACATCTCTTGCGAGCAGCGCGAGTGCTCGGCGAGCCTTGTCCTCGTCGTCGCGCGTCAAATAGCGCAGCAGGACATTGGTGTCGAGGAAGGGCGAGTTCACGGCGCCGTCTCGGACGCTACCTCGTCGGCGACGGCCTGCTCGAACTCATCACGGACCCCTTGAAAATCCTCAGGGCACTGGCGAGGTTGCACCGCCCCGTACCACCGGAGCACTTTGGGGGTCGCTCGTCGCAGCGTGACGACCTCACCTGCGAGCTCGAACACCACCTTATCACGTGGGTTCAAACCGAGCCGCAAGCGTATCTCACGTGGGATGGTTACCTGGCCCTTCTGGGTCACCGTCGTTTCGAGAGCGCTCACCGCACTGCCTCACGAGCCCCAAAGGCGTAGTCTTCCGTAATGATAAGATAGCGGAGTATTACCGCTAACGCAACGACGATTCACATAGCGGCTACTCTATCCGCCCGGCAGCACCACCACTGGAAGCTCTTTCCGAATCTCGAAGCGCAGCTTGGCGTGCGCCGTGCGCAGGGCGGCCTCCACGGCGGCCGGGTCGCCGCCGCGGGCGAAGATGAAGCCGAGGTAGCTGCCACCCTCCGGCAGGGGCACGAGGCGGTTGTTCAGCCGCGCGGTGATCTCCACGCCGACGACGCCCGGCGCGGCCTGTGCCTCCTCGACGCCGCAGACGCCGCGCAGAATGCCGGCCTGCGGGATGGGGATCATCATCACGCCGACAGCGGCGCGCTCGCGCGCCAGCGGCGGCAGGGGCAGGCCGGCGGCGTGGCGCAGGACGATCTCCTCCAGGCTGATGCCGGTGCCGAACTGCAAGATGGTCGAGCACAGGCCACCGATGGTCCGGCCGGCCAGCACGACGATCCACGGCCCGGCGTCGTTCACACGTAGCTCGGCGTGCACCGGCCCCTCGCGCAGCCCGATGGCCGCGGCGGCCCGCGCCGCCATCGCGGCCACGGCTGCCTGCGCGGCGGCCGGGAGGCGCGACGGCGTGACGTAGATCGTCTCCTCGAAGAATGGCCCGTCGAGCGGGTCAGGCTTATCGAACAGCGCCAGCACCCGCAGTTCGCCGCCGGTCAGCAGGCCCTCGAGCGCCACCTCGACGCCGGGGATGAAACGCTCGACCAGGATCGTCGCGCGCTCAGGGTCGTAGCCCTCGCGGGCGAGCAGCCGCCCGACACGGGTGAAGGCGGCCGCAAGCTCGGCCGGGTCGTCGGCGCGGATGACGCCGCGGCTACCCGACAGGCGTGTTGGCTTGACGACGCAGGGGTAGCCGACCTGTGTAGCCACCGAGGCTGGATCGTCAGCGGCGGCGAAGGCCTGGAACTGGGGCACCGGCACGCCGCCGGCGGTGAGGCGCTGGCGCATGACCAGCTTGTCGCGGGCCGCCAGCGCGGCCTCGGGCGCGTTGCACGGCAGGCCGAGCGCCGCGGTGGCGTCGGCGGCGACGAGTGCGCCGCTGTCGTCCACGGCGACGATGGCGTCGACGGGCGTCGCGGCGGCGAAGCTGACGACCGCGGCGACCGCCTCAGCGGGCTGGCGCAGGTCGAACGCCAGCTTCACCTTCCACTGCTCGGCCAGCTCGTGCGGCAGGTCGACGCCCTTCACGACCTCGAGCCCGAGGCGCTCGGCCGCGGCGGCGAACGCCGCGGTGCGGTAGCTCGACGGCGTGGTGATGAGCAGGATGCGCTTCGCGGCGCCGTGCTGCCCGTCCATGGTGCTCGCTCCCTATGGCGAAGCTTACACTGCTTCCGCGCGGCGGTGCGCTGCTGCGGCGTCAGCCCGCCCCTCCGGTTCTCCTGAAGATTGCCCGCGCGGGCGGCCCCGCGCCTCCCCAAAGGGTCCCCTAAAGGGGGCTTCGCCCCCTTTGGATTCCTCCACTGGGCCGCCGCGCCGTCCTCGTCTCCCGCGCGCGGCAGAAGGCGACCGCGCGCGCGAGACCCGCCCCCGGTGGGTTGCGACGGCGGCCGAAGGGGGCTACGCCACCGTGCGACCGAGGAACGCCCCGGCGTTGCCGGCGAGGATGGCGTCGGCGGCCCCGGCCGGCAGGAGCGCGTTGCGGCGCACGAAGCCGACTGGGTCGGGCTCGCCGATGGGGAACGGCCAGTCGGTGCCGAGAAGCACGCGGTCGGCCCCGACCGTGCCCACGACCTGCGCCAGCAGCTCCGCATCGTAGGTCAGGCAGTCGACGTAGATCTGCCGCAGGTAGGCGCTCGGCGGCCGGCCGCTGGGCGTCTGCGTCGCGCCCATCCTAACGCCGTGATCGAGCCGGCCCTTGAGAAAGAGCAGCGTGCCGCCGGCGTGGGCGAAGCAGAGGCGCAGCCGCGGGAACGCATCGAGCACGCCGCCGAAGATGAGCCGCGCGATGCAGATCGACGTGTCGAACGGCCAGGCCAGGAGCTGCGGGAAGTAGTGCTCGCGCGTGCGCTCGCCGCCGACGAAGGTCAACGGATGGACAAACACTGGCGCGTCGAGGCGCTCCGCGGCGGCGAAGAAGGGCTGGAAGGCCGGATCGTCGAGGTCGCGACCCTCGACGCTGGCGCCGATCTGCGCGCCGACGTGGCCGAGCTGCTGGATCGCATACTCAAGCTCGCCTGCCGCCAGGTCCGGATCCTGCAAGGGCACGTTGGCGAAGGCCAGGAAGCGGCCGGGCGCGCTCGCCACCGCTGCGGCGAGCGCCTCGGTGAGCCGGCGCGAGACGGCCGCGCCGCCCGGCCCGTCGGCCCAGGAGAAGAAGAGCGCTGGCGGGGCGGAGAGAAACTGGCGGGCCAGGCCGGCGGTGTCCATGCG
>JACQUS010000414.1 GCA_016210125.1 Chloroflexota bacterium
AGGAGCGCTAGCGGCCGGCCAGAGGAGCGGTCGACGTGCCGTAGCGCGGCAGCGCTGCTGGGCGTCGCCCATAGGATCAGGCCGATAGCGGGTGCCGGCTGCGGGTTTTTCCCCGACGCGGCTTCTATAAGCGCATGCAATACTCTCATCGATGTCTATCAGCAAAGCCTAGGGAGCGTGCTATGACGACGCTTGTGCTCGAGCGCCCAGTCGGCGCGTCGCGGTTGACGACCTGGCGGGGCCGTCTGCCGCTGCCGCCCACCTGGGTTCGAGAAGTGCTTGCCTGGCACGGCCTGAACGACGACGCGCCGGCCACTGACGCGGAGGGGCCGGCGGCGTGGGCGCATCCGAGGGCGACTGAGAGCGCCTGGGCGTTCGAGACCCTGGTCTGGCACGGCGTCGCCACCTGAGTGCCGAGACAGCCCACACTCTGGCGCCGGAGGGGCGGGTGTTCACCCGCCCCTCCGGCCATTCTCGGCCCCACCGCGGTCTCCAAGAGCCCTGCTCCATCGTGGTAGGTGCAGTCGCCTAGGCGACCGCTCTGCCGAGAGCACGTGGCGGCGCCGAGCCGCTCCGCGGAGCGCACTAAGCTGGTTGCGCGGAGGTGGCGCCCCGCCCTTCGCCGAGGAGGTGTGCGAGCAAAGCGCGGTCGCCGGTCAGGGCGGCGAGCATCGGCCGGGCCTCGGCAAGGGCGTCGGCGGCGGCGTCGAGGATCGCCATGTTGCGCTGCGTCGCGGCGTTGGTCAGCAGGGCGTTGGCCTGCTCGAGCCGCTGCAGCCACGCCAGCCACAGCTCATGGTAGCCTTCGGCACCACGCGGCGGGCGCATCGTGTAGAACTCTAGGCGGTGGTGGGCGAAACGGGCACTGTAGGTCGTGCCCACCGTGGCCGCGCGGTGCAGCGCCGGGCGCACGCCTTTGCGCTGGAGGTCGGCGCAGATGGCGTCGAGCTCGATGAGCCAGAGGTCGCGCGTGCGTAGCGCGCGGCGGATGGCCGAAGCCGCCAGGAGGCGGTACGCCGCGATTGGCTGCGCGAGCCGATCCTCCGCCGCCGGGGGTGGCTGTCTGCGCAGCCGAAACCTGCCGAGCATCCGCTGCTCCCGAACGTGCCGGCTGCTTTCCAGCCTAGCGCAGCCGGTGCTCGCCGCTCTGCCTGCTGCGTGACAGTCTGGGTGACAACCGGTGGGGCCGTGGCCCGATGGCGGAGCGCGCTCGACGTGCTGTCTCCACCGGTCGGGTCCACGCAGGCTGGCCGGATGGCGCTCGCCGTGCTAGCGGCGACGCACGTGGCGCGGAGTGGTACGACTGGGTTCTGCTAGAATACCGGGTGGAGGCGAGCCGCCGCCCCATCGCGCTCTGGCTCGGGGGCTAGACGCTTGCGGACCATCCTGCGACGGAGAGATCACGAGCAAATGATCGTTGCCGAGGGGCTGACGAAGTACTACGGGCCGAAGCTGGCGCTGGTCGATGTGAGCCTGCGGGTCGGGCGCGGCGAGATCCTCGGCCTGCTGGGCCCCAACGGCGCCGGCAAGACGACGATGATGCGCGTCCTCGCCGGCTACCTGCCGCCGACCGCCGGTCGCGCAGAGATCGCCGGCTACGACATTACACGTCAGGCGCTCGAGGCGCGGCGGCGCATCGGCTACCTGCCAGAGACCGTGCCACTCTATCCCGAGCTGACCGTGCGCGCCTACCTCGACTTCCAGGCGCGCCTCAAGGGCGTGCCGGCGCGCCGCCGCCGCGAGCGCATCGCCACAGTGGCCGAGCGCACCGGCGCCGCCGACGTGATCGACACGCTCATCGGCAAGCTGTCGCGCGGCTACCGGCAGCGCGTCGGCCTGGCGCAGGCGCTGGTGCACGACCCGCCGGTGCTCATCCTCGACGAGCCGACGGTGGGGCTCGACCCGCGGCAGATCATCGAGACGCGGCAGCTCATCAAGGGCCTGGCCGGCGAGCACTCGGTCATGCTCTCGACGCACATCCTGCCCGAGGTGGCGATGACCTGCCAGCGCGTGGCGATCATCAGCGACGGCCGTGTCGTCGCTGAGGACACGCCAGACAACCTCACCCGCCGCCTGCGTGGGGCCGACATCGTCGAGCTGGAGATCCGCGGTCCGCAGCAGGACGTGGCCGCCGCGCTGCGTGGCCTCGCCGGCGTGCGCCAGGTCGAGAGTCAGTCGCGCGACGGGCGGCTGCGCCTGCGCGTCGAGTGCGAGCTGGGCCAGGACCTGCGCGAGCAACTCGCGGCGACGGTCGTCGGGCGCGGCTGGGGCTTGCTGGAGCTGCGGCCGGTGGGCATGAGCCTCGAGGAGATCTTCCTCCAGCTCACGACCAAGGAAGAAGAGCTGAGCGAGACGGCCTGATGCGCCCCGTCCGGCTCCCGGCGCGCGTCGTGCCGCAGGGCCGGCGCGCGTGAGCGCGGGCGAGTACGTCTTGCTGCGCGACGGCGGGCAGGTCCTGATCCGGCCCTATGCGCCGGCCGACCGGCCAGCCGTGGCCGCGCTCCTGCAGCGCCTGTCGGCCGAGAGCCTGCGGCTGCGCTTCCACGCGCGCGGCGTGCGCGTCGACGAGCGCACGCTGGAGTTCGCCACGGCTGGCCACGCTGTCGTCGCCGAGATCGGCGAGCGGGCCGTAGCCCTGGCCTCGTACGCCCGTCTGCGGGATCCGCGGCGGGCCGAGATGGCCGTCCTCGTGGACGACGCCGAGCAGGGGCGCGGCATCGGCACCGTCGTCTTCGAGCGCCTGGCCCGCGACGCGCGGCGCGAGGGCATCGAGAGCTTCGTCGCCCAGGTGCTGGCGGCGAATCAGCGCATGCTGGAGCTGGTGCACAACCTCGGCTTTCGCACGACGCGCACCTGGGAGCAGGGCGAGGTCGAGTTCGAACTGGACCTGCGACCGCGGCCCGAGTACGTGGCGCAGGCCGACGCGCGTCACCACGTCGCCGCTGTGGCCTCGCTGGAGCCGCTGTTCCGTCCGCGCGCCGTAGCCGTCGTCGGCGCATCGCGGCAGCGCGGGGCAATCGGCCACGAGCTGTTTCGCAAGCTGCTTGCTGGGGGCTTCGCCGGGGCCATCTACCCGGTCAACCCGGCGGCCGGGGCGGTAGCCTCGGTGCACGCCTATCCGAGCGTGGCCGCCATTCCCGAGCCGATCGATCTGGCGGTAATTGCCGTGCCGGCGCCGGCCGTGGTGGCGGCGGTCGAGTCGTGCCTGGACGCGGGCGTGCGCGCCTTGGTGGTTATCTCGGCCGGCTTCGCGGAGGTCGGCGGCGAGGGGCGCGCATGGCAAGAGGCCCTGCTGCGCCTCTGCCGCGCCCGCGGCGCGCGGATGGTCGGCCCGAACTCGCTGGGCCTGCTGGTGAACGCGCCGGCCGGCGCGCTGAACGCGACGTTTGCACCCGGTCTCCCCGCACCGGGCAACCTAGCGGTGGCCTCGCAGTCGGGCGCGGTCGGCATCGCCATCCTGGAGCACGCGCGCGAGCGTGGCATCGGCGTCGGGGCCTTCGTCTCGCTGGGCAACAAAGCCGACCTCTCGTCGAACGACCTGCTGGAGTACTGGGAGGAGGACGAGGCCACCGGAGTCATCGCGCTGTATCTGGAATCGTTCGGCAACCCGCGGCGCTTCGCGCGCATCGCGCGGCGCGTGGCCGGCCGCAAGGCGATCGTGGCCGTGAAGGGCGGCCGATCGGAGGCTGGGCGGCGGGCCGCCGCGTCGCACACCGCCGCGCTGGCGAGCGCCGACGTCGCCGTCGACGCGCTCTTCCGGCAGGCCGGCGTCGTGCGCTGCGACACGCTGGCCGAGCTGTTCGACGTCGTCGCCCTGCTGGCGAGCCAGCCGGTGCCGGCCGGCAACCGCGTCGGCGCGGTTACGAATGCCGGCGGGCTGGGCATCCTGTGCGCCGACGCCTGCGAGGCCAGCGGGCTGGCGCTGCCGTCGCTGGGCGAGGCAACGCGTGCGGCCTTGGGGGCGCTCCTGCCGGCTGAGGCTGCACTGGCCAATCCAGTGGACATGATCGCCTCGGCCGGCGCGGCGACTTTCGGGCAGGCGCTGCGCCACGTGCTGGCCGATCCGGGGGTCGATGCGGCCATCGCCCTGTTCGTGCCGACCGCCTTCACCGACCCGGCCGACATCGCCGCGGCCATCGCCGCGGCGTGCAGCCCACCGCCGCCGAAGCCGGTGCTGGCCGTCTTCGTAGGCCCGACGGGCGCTGGCGACGTCTTGCGCCGGGCGGCGGCGATACCTGCCTATTCCTTTCCCGAGGCCGCGGCGCGCGCGCTCGGCCAGGCCGCGGCGTACGGCACCTGGCTCCGGCGGCCGGCCGGCAGCATCCCGGCGCTTGCGACGATCGACCCCGAGGCGGCGCGCCCGATCGTCGCGAGGGCGCTGGCGCGCGAGGCATCGCCGTGGCTGCTGCCGGACGAGATCGCCGGCCTGCTGGGCGCCTTCGGCATCGCCCCGACTGAGGCGGTCATCGCCCGCAGTGCAGAGGAAGCGGCCGAGGCGTGCCGCCGGCTTGGCCCGCCGGTGGCAGTGAAGCTCGTCTCGCGCCGGGTGCTGCACAAGACCGATGTGGGCGGCGTGCACCTCGACGTGCGCTCGCCGGAGGCGACCGCCGCGGCCTACCGCGCCATCTCCGAGGCGCTGGCGGCGACCGGCCAGGCGGAGGCCATGGACGGCGCGCTGGTGCAGCCCATGGTCAGCGGCGTGGTCGAGTGTCTCGTCGGCGTGGTCGTCGACCCGCTCTTCGGGCCGCTCATCGCCTTCGGGTTGGGTGGCATCACCGCGGAGGCGATCGGCGACATCGCCTTCCGCCTACACCCGCTGACCGATGTGGACGCCGAGGAGCTGATCGGCAGCATTAGGGCGACGAAGCTGCTGCACGGCTTCCGTGGCCGGCCGCCGGCCGACGTGGCCGCGCTGCGCGACCTCCTGCTGCGCGTCTCGCGCCTGGTCGAGGAGGTCCCCGAGGTGGCCGAGCTGGATCTCAACCCGGTCATGGTGCGCGCCGAGGGCCAAGGAGCGCTGGTCCTCGACGCGCGCCTGCGGCTTAGCGCATCCGGCTAGAAACCTTGGCCGAGGGCTACTTCCCTTCGGGTGGGACGAGGCGCTCGGGCACCGTTGTTCCCACCTCGCGAAGGTACTTCACCATCCCCACGTGGAGAGGGATGGACGCATAATCCAGGGTCTGCTTGCGATAGTCCCAACCTTTGAGCCAGGTAACCCCGCTGGATATCTCCTGCACCGCCGCCGGCTCCACGATCGCCTTGGTGAACTCGTAGGCCAGCTCTGGCGAGAGGTTCTGCTTGGTCGTGAGGAGACCTACCACCGACGCCGGCGTCCTGAAGCCCTCGACGCCCTTCGCCCACTCGTCTTTCTTGAGGGTGAGGAAGGTGTCCCAGGGGCGCGCCGCCTGGATCTTCTTGACCTCGTCGTCGCTGTAGCCGATGGGCCGCACCTTCGTCGCGATCATCAGGTCGATCGTCAGGGCATCGGCCGAGAGGCTCGCCTGCGGGTTGAACATGCCGACGATGCGCCGGTCTTTGATCGCCTGGAAGGCATCAGGGCCGCTAGCGGTGTAGAAGCGCGGCTTGAATCCCAGGAGCTCAGCCTGCGCCTTGAACTGCACCTCACTGCTGGTGCCTTTCGGGCCGGGGTTGAAGTCCTTGCCGTCGAGGTCGGCCAGCTTGCGCACGTCCGACTCGTCGCGCACGAACACGACCCGCGAGCCCACCGTGTATATCCAGAGGTAGCGCAGGTCGGGTAGCGCCTTGCCCTCGGACGCTCCGACGCCGTGGTACGCCTGATACACGGCGTCTGTGCCGGTCCCGGCGAGCGCGACCTCGCCCTTGCTCACGCGCGTGATGTTGTCGATACCGCCGCGCGTCTCCATCACGGTGAGGCTGACCTTTGGGATCTTCGCGTTGAGATACCTGGCCTCGGCGACATGGTAAGCATAGTAGGTCGACGTTGCGGGATTCCCGCCGAGCAGGAGCCGCTGCTGCCCTTCTGCCGGCTTCGCCGGCTGCGCGGCAGGCTTGGCCGGCTGCGCGGCGGGCTTGGCCGGCTGCGCCGCCGGCTTCGGCGCCTCGGCGGCCGGTTTGGCCGGCTCGGCGGCCGGTTTGGCCGGCTGTGCGGCTGGCGCAGCCGCTGGCTTGGCTGGCTCGGCGGCTGGCTTGGCGGCCGGCGCCTGCTGCTGCGGCGCGCAGGCCGCGAAGAGCATCAGGCCCGCCGCGGCGAGCGCGAGCCAAACGTACGAACGGGCGGTGCGTCGTTCCACGGTATCCTCCTCGAAGCGTTGTCGCCACACGATAGAGAGGTCTGGGCGAGGTGTCAAGTGCCCGGTCTGCCGCGGTCGAGTGCCAGGAGGGCCAGCGGCCCGAGGGCTACGATCCCGGCCTGGACCAGAAACGCCGCGATCCACGCGGTCTGCGCCGCGCCGCCGCCGGCGAGGTCGAGCACCCCGCCGAAGAGCACCGGGCTGGCGACGGCCCCGACGAAGCCCAGGAGCGCGTGGACGGCCAGCGTCGCGCCGCGGTGCTCCGGCGTGGCGGCCGCGACGACGCCGGCGTTGATGGCGCCGACGTCGGCCGGGACGGCGATGCCGTAGAGCAGGAGCAAGGCCACCAGGAGTGCGGTCGGGGCCGTCGAGGCCGCGCCGAGGGCCAGGCCGACGGCGGCGGAGCTGGTCGCCACCAGCGTGAGAACGCGCAGCCGCCCATAGCGCCGGGCCAGCTCGTTTCCCAGGACGATGGCCGGAAGCCCGAGCAGGTTCGCCGCCGCGACGATGGTCGTCGGGCTCCACGCTGTACCGGCGGCCGCCGCGACCTGATGTGCCTGGTTTGCAGCGAGGAGCGCGACGGCGAAGGTCCGCACGCTGGACGACTCGGCGTTGTGGACGACGTAGGCCAGCACGTAGGCGAGCGCCGGGCGATTGGCGAGCACCGGCCGGACGTTGAAGAGTGGGGTGGCCGCCGTGCGGTGGCGAACGTGCCGCGGCGGCAGGAAGGCGCCGATCAGTGCCGCGCCGGCCAGCGGCCCCAGCGCGAGCAGGCCCAGCCCGATCTGCCAGCCGAAGGCCGCGGCCAGCTCGCCGGCCAGGAAGAACGACGCCGCGTTGCCGACGGAGAAGCTGGCGCTGAAGAAGGCGACCGCGCGGCCCTGCATCGGCTCAGGCACGGCGTCGCTCAGGGCGCGCAGCCCGGGCATGTAGATGCAGGCCAGACCCATGCCCTGCACGAAGCGCCAGAGGGCGGCCGTCCAGACGCCGTCGGCGGCGACCGCGAAACCGGCGATGCCAATCGCGCTGACGGCCATGCCCCAGAGGACGATGCGGCGCGGGTCGCGGCGGTCGGTCAGCGTGGTGGCCAGGGGCACGGCGACGACGTAGCCGGCGAAGTACGCGCCGCTGATCCACCCGATCTCTAGGTTGGAGAGCGCCCAGGTGGACTGGAAGAGTGGCACCAGCGCCGGAAAGGCGACGATGGCCACCATGCCGGCCGCCTGGGCAAGGGACATGGCCGCGACCAGCAGGTGGGGTTGGCGCCCGGTGCTACTCATCGTCGGGACCTGCGTCCGCGTCGCGCGTGCCGGCCAGCATAGAGGGGGACCGTGCCGCACACAACGTCGGAAGTCACATCTTGCCGATCGCGCCGCCGCGCGGACGAATGCGAGATGCCTCGCCGCCGCGGTGCGGCGCGCTGCTCGCGGTTGCCCGCGGATGGTATCCTAGGACGGAGGAAGGGAGAGACGTGCAGGCACTGCTAGCGATCATCGAGAAGGAGCTACGCACCTACTTCGCCTCGCCCATCGCCTACGTGGTGACGGCCGCCTTCTTGGCCTTGACCGGGCTGCTCTTCGTGCAGATCGTCGGGCTCGTGCGCCAGGCCGACCTGCGGCCCCTGTTCAGCAACATCGCCATCGTGTTCGTGCTCCTCGGGCCGGTGTTGACCATGCGCCTTCTGGCCGAGGAGGCGCGCAGCGGAGCGATCGAGCTGCTGCTGACGGCGCCGGTGCGCGACGCGACAATCATCGCGGGAAAGTTCCTCGCCGGGCTGCTGATGCTGGTGGCCATGCTCGCGCCGACGCTCTACTACCCCCTGCTTCTCGGTCTCTTCAGCACGCCGGACTGGGGGCCGGTCGCCGCGGGCTACCTCGGCGTGCTGCTGCTCGGCTCGGCGTGCCTGGCGCTGGGGCTGTTCACGTCGTCGTTGACGGAGAACCAGATCGTCGCCGCGGTGCTGGGCATCGGCCTGCTGTTGACGCTGTGGGTGGTCGGCGGCGCGGCCGACCTCTTTGGCGGGCCGGCCGGCGCGCTGGTGCGGCAGCTCGAGCTGCCGGCGCACTTCTTCGACTTCCCGCGCGGCGTGATCGACTCGCGCCACGTCGTCTTCTTCGCCAGCGTGACCGCGGCGGGGCTCTTTCTCTCGTATCTCGCGCTGCAAACCCGGAGGTGGCGGTAGGTGGTGGCACGGCTGGGGGTTGCAGCCGGCTGGCTGGGGGCGGCGCTGATTCTCGCCGCGCTCGGCTACCTGGCCGTCCTGCGCGATTTCACGCTCGCGCCGCGAGTCCTGCTGGCCGCGGGCGCGGTGCTGCTGGTGTTC
>JACQUS010000403.1 GCA_016210125.1 Chloroflexota bacterium
CTTCTACGCCGTGGCCGACATCTCCGAGGTGCCCTGGGCGGCGCACGGGGTCGACGTGGTCATCGATGCCACGGGCGTCTACCAGAACGTGCTCTCCGGCCAGAAGCTGGTCGGGCGCGGCGGCGTACGCAAGGTGATCGTCACGCACGCGCCCAAGGACGGCGTCGACCACACGGTCATCTTCGGCGTGAACGAGCAGACCTACGATCCGGCGGCTCACCACGTCGTCAGCGCGAGCATCTGCGATGCCAACGCCACCGGGCCGGTCCTGCGGCTGCTCGACGATGCCTACGGCGTCGAGCACGGCTATATCACTACGCTGCACCCGTGGCTCTCCTACCAGAATCTGGTCGACGGCTCAGTGCATTCCGTCGCCAGCCCGGGGCATTTTTGGCAGGACTTCTCGCTGGGTCGCGCCAGCTCGGTGAGCCTCATCCCGAAGAACACGACGCTGGTCGAGGCCCTGCGGCACGTGCTGCCTGACGTGGCGCTGCGGCTGGACGCCATCTCCTTCCGCGTGCCGACGGGCATCGTCGCCGCGTCGGACCTGACGCTCAACCTGCGCCGCCGTGCCACGGCCGCGGACCTCAACGCGCTCTTCCGCGCGGCCGCTGTGCGCGACGCGCGGGTGATCGGCTACGAGGAGGACCACCTGGTCTCGATCGATTTCTTGGGCATCGAGCAGTCGGTCTTCGTCGACGGGCGCTGGACGCGCGCCAACGGCGGCAACGGCGTCAAGCTCGTCCTCTGGTACGACAACGAGTGGGGCTACGCCAACCGCGTCGTCGATATGGTGCGGCTGATGGCACAGTCGATGAGGCAGTCGTGTGGAGGGGCCGTGTGATTGCAGGATTGCTCATCGGCAAGCATCTGAGTATGGGATGTCCCGGCAAGAACGTGCGTCCAATTCTCGGGCGGCCGATGACGGAGTACGGCTTCATCGCTGCGAAGCACAGCAGGTGCGTCCAGCGGATGTTTGTCTCAACCGACTCGCCGCATATCGCCGAGATCGGCCGGCAGTACGGCGCCGAGCACATCGAGCGTCCGCCCGAGCTGGCGACGCCCGACGCTCTGACCGAGGATGCGCTGGTGCATGCTTATCGGGAGATGGTGCGGCGAGCCGGGCAGCACATCGACATCGTCGCCCTGTTCTTCGCTAACGCGCCCACCATACCCCCCGGGCTAGTCGACAAGGGCATCGAGGTGCTGCTGGATGACTCGTCACTCGACTCGGCGTTCTCGGTGACGAAGTACAACATGTGGAGCCCGGTCCGTGCTCGCCGCCTCGACAGCGGGAACCTCATTCAACCCTACGTCGATCTCGACCTCCTCGGCGGCCCAGAGCGCCTCTCGTCGATTCGCGGGGCTGAGGGCGACTGCTACTTTGTCGACCTCGCCGTGCAGGTCTTGCGCGATCGCTGCTTCCTAGAGATGGACGAGGGCCACTTGCCCTTCAAGTGGATGGGCAAGCGCTCGCATGCGCTGATCAGCGACTACGGCTTCGACATCGACTACGAGTGGCAGATTCCTGTGATCGAGCAATGGCTGCGCGAGCACGGGTTCACCGAGACGGCGACGCCCTACGACGGCGAAAAGCAGGCACTATGAGGTCGGCGAACAAGCTCAAGGAGCGCTTGCGGCGCGGCGACACCGTGCTCGGCACGTGGTCAGTGCTGCCCTCGCCAGCAGGGGCGAATGTCATTGCGGCCGCCGGCTTCGACTTTCTGATCATCGACATGGAGCACGGTCCGGCGTCCTTCGAGACGGCCGAGGATATGGTGCGGGCCGTCGAGGGTGCGGGTGCGACGCCGCTCGTACGTGTACCGACCAATCTCGACTGGCTCATCCTGCGTGGTCTCGAGATCGGCGCGCACGGCGTCGTCGTGCCACAGATCGTCACCGCGAGGGACGCCCGGGCCGCTGTCGCGGCGGTCAAGTACCATCCTGAAGGGGAACGCGGATTCTCGCCGTTCACGCGCTCCGGCGGTTATACCGCGCTGCACGCGGATCGCCTGGCGGCTCGCGAGAACGCGCAGACGCTCAGCGTGCTGCTCGTCGAGGGCGTCGCGGGCGTGCAGAACCTCGACGACATCCTTGGGGTGCCGGAGATCGACGTGATTTACTTAGGTACCTACGATCTCAGCCAATCGGCTGGGCATCCAGGCCAGCCGGACCACCCCGAGGTGGTCGCGTTCGTCGAGCGCTGTGTCGAGCGCATTCGCGCGCGCGGCGTCGCCGCCGGGTGCCTCGCGCAGAGTCAGGCCGACGTTGAGCGCTGGCACAGCATCGGCATCCAGTTCATTGCCTACCTGGCGGACTGCGCGCTGCTCTTCCACGCCTGCTTGGATGTTCGCAGGCGGTTCCCGGCGTGATGACCGGCCGCCCCGTCATCCTCATCCCCGACCGCCTGGAGCAGCCGGCCGACGTCGAGCAGGAGGCGTTCGGGCCGGCGGCGCGCATTCTGACGCCCGGGGCCCACCACGACGCAGAGATCGCTGACGAGGTCTGGGCCAGCGCCGACGCCGTCCTGGCGTGGCACGACCTGCGCTATCCCGCCGCGCTGCTCGCCAAGCTGCGCCGCTGCAGGGTGATCGTGCGCATCGGCGTGGGCTACGACAACGTCGACCTCGAGGCCGCCGGCCGGCTGGGCATCGCCGTGTGCAACGTGCCGGACTACGGCACGGCCGACGTGGCCGACCACGCCATGGCGCTCCTACTAGCGCTGGCGCGCGGCGTCTACGCCTTCAGCGAGCAGGTTCGCGCCGCCGACGACAACTGGCACTGGCAGGCCGCCGGCCCGCTGCGCCGCCTGGCCGGCAGCACGCTGGGCATCGTCGGCCTCGGGCGCATCGGCACGGCGGTCGCCCTGCGCGCCAAAGCCTTCGGCATGCGCGTCGCCTTCTACGATCCGTACCTCCCGGACGGGCAGGACAAGGCCCTGGGCGTCGAGCGCTGCGACGCGCTAGACGAGCTGTTAGGCCAGGCCGACGCGGTCTCGATCCACACGCCGCTTACGGATGAGACGCGTGGTATGGCCGACGCCGCGTTCTTCGCCACGCTGAAGGCGGGTGCGCTCTTCGTCAACACGGCGCGCGGGCCGATCGTCGACCTCGACGCGCTGGCCGAGGCCTTGCGCGCCGGGCGGCTGCGCGGGGCCGGCCTCGACGTGCTGCCGCAGGAGCCGCCGGACCCGGCGCACCCGCTCATCAAGGCCTGGCGCGCAGGCGAGCCCTGGGTCGCTCACCGGCTGATCATCACGCCGCACGGCGCGTTCTACAACGAGGAGTCGTACCGCGAGATGCGCGTGAAGGCCGCTCAGGAGGCCAAGCGTGTCCTCGACGGCTACGCGCCACGGAACTGCGTCAACCGGCAGTGGCTTCGGGAGAGCGAGCGCGTCTCGCGCTGAGACGATGGCGCACGAGCACGACGAACCTGCGCGAGGTGGAAGACGGTGCTCGAGACAGCGGTGAGCGTCGGCAAGGCGACCGTTCGCCGCGCGCGCCGGCAGGTGCGCGTGCTCGACGACGCGCTCTACGCGCTCACCTACGGCCGGCAGCTCGGC
>JACQUS010000408.1 GCA_016210125.1 Chloroflexota bacterium
CCACGGCCCGACGAGCGCCGTGACGTGCGCCGCCGGCCACTGCGCGCGCAGCAGGCGCAGCGCTGGCGTGGTCAGCAGCAGGTCACCCAGGTGGTCGGGGCGGATGAGTAGGATACGCCGCGGCGGCCAGGCACCGCGCCGGCGCGGCAGAGCGCGGGCGGCGGCGCCCAGCAGGTCGAGCGCCTGCTGGCGTGCGGCTGCTCGGCACCCCCGCCGCCGGTCGTGCGCGACGGCGCGCTCCGGTGCGCCGCTCGTCCAGGAGATCATCCAAGAGATCATCGCTACGGCAGCCTCCGCTACGTTGAAAATAGCAGGATACGCCTCACCCCCGTCCCCCTCTCTATCGCGGATGGAGAGGGGGTGCAGGGGGTGAGGCCCCAGCGCTGGCTGCGAGCTATTTTCATCCGCGATGGTCGCGGCACGCCGCGCCGCGGGGACACCGCATCTGGAAATAGCCCTCCCGGGCGGCCCCGCCCCGCCCCAGGAGGGACCGCCAAAGGGGGCGGAGCCCCCTTTGGAAGCCTCGTCGCCCCACGGGCGACTGGCCCCCGCTCTGATTCAACAGGATCGGTCCTGGAGCGAGGCCCCACTCGGCACCGGGAATGTCGTCCGAGGTGTAGCCTTACGACGCGGCTCTGTAGCTCTCGAGCAGCCGCTGCGCCGCGGCCCAGACGGTCTCGACGTCCAGTGCGGCCATGCAGCGCCCGGCGCACTGCGGAAACGGGCCACCCCTCCAGCAGGGCCGGCAGTCGAGCGGCACGCGCAGCGCCACGGCGCGCGGCCCGCGCGGCGCGTAGCGCGCCGGTGGCGTCGGTCCGAAAAGCCCGAGCGTCGGCGCGCCGACGGCCGCGGCCAGGTGCAGAGGTCCGCTGTCGTTGCCCACGTAGAGGTCGGCCCGCGCGCAAAGCGCCGCTAGTTCCGGCAGCGCGAGCCGGGCGGTGAGGTCGTGCCAGCGGGCGCCCGGCCGAAGGCCGGCGGCAACGGCGGCCGTGGCCGGGCGGTCGGACTCCGCGCCGACGACGAGCACCGTCGCGCCGGCGCGCGCTACTAGCCGCGTCGCGAGCGCGGCGTAGCGCTCCGGCGCCCAGCGCTTCGCCAAGAGCGTCGTGCCGGGGTTCTGCCCACCACCGGGGTGCAGGACGGCCAGCGGCCGCCCGGCGCCGAGCGCGCCAAGCAGCGCGTCGACCTGCTCGGCCGCCCGCGGGTCGACGACGTAGCGCGGCAGTGGGTCGCGCACCGGCACGTCGAGTGGGCGCAGCACATCCTGGTAGAGGTCGGCCTCGTGGCGGTCGGGCGGTACGGGAATACGGCACGTCAGGGCGAGCCCGCGCCCGCGACTATCGAGGCCGGCACGCAGCGGCGCGCCGCTCGCGAGGGCGAGCAGGGCCAGCAGCGGCGAGCGATCGAGCACCAGCAACCAGTCGAAGCGCTCGCCGTGCAGCCGGCGCCCGAGCCGCAATGCCGCCGCTAGATCAGGTCGGCCGAGGCCGAGCGCGTCGCTGGAAATGATGCGGCTGAGGTCGGGGTTCGTGGCCACGGCCGGCCGCGCCCAGCTACTGGTGAGCAGCGCCAGGTCGAGGGCCGGGAACGTGGCGCGCAGCGCGGCGAAGACCGGCGTGGCCATCAGCAGGTCGCCGAAGCAGCAGGGCTTCACGAGCAGGACGCGGCTCGGTGGCCAGGGCCGCTGGCGGCCGGCGTCGCGGCCGACGCCGGCCAGCGCCGGCCCGGCGATCTGGCACGCCAGATCGACGAGCGCCTCGCGGGCCGTGCATCTAGCGCCGCTCTCCCAGTCCCTCACCCGCAACCCTGTGTCGCGCCCCGCTCGCCCGCGAGGCCGGTGTCTCGGTCCGCCCCGACCGCAGACGGCTAGGCGCGATCCCGCACGGCTGCCACGCCCGCGAGCCGGGCGCAGCTTGCGCAGCAGAAGATACGGCCGTCAGCCTCGACGCCATGGCCGATCACCTGGCACCCACAGTGCCGACACGTCGGCGCAAGCGCGTGGATGGCGCACTCGAAGCTGTCGTACGTGTGTGGCGCACCCTGCGTGATGATCTGGAACGTCTTGTCGTACTCGTTGCCGCAAACCTCGCATCGCGCCATAGTAGCAGCCTCCTCGCCACGACGGTAGGTCGCACTATGTACACGAGGTGCGGCTATGGCGCGTTGCGCGTTCTGTGAAGAATGACGATGCGATCGCGCGCTCAGCCGCCGGCGCTCAGGTCGGCAAGGGCGAACGTGATCTCGCCGTCGGCGACGAGCTGGCCCTCGACCGTGGCGCGGCAGGCGAGCTTGCCGACCGCGCCGCGCATCTTGGCCAGCGTCACCTCGAGCCGCAGTGCGTCGCCCGGCCGCACCGGCCGGCGGAAGCGGAAGCCGTCCACCCCGGCGAGCACGCCCATTGCGCCGGCGCGGGCCCCGGGGCGCCGCGTGCGGCCGACGAGGATGCCACCGGCCTGCGCCAGCGCCTCGATGATGAGCACGCCGGGCATGATCGGCTCGTCAGGGAAGTGGCCCTGGAAGAACGGTTCGTTGGCCGAGACGTTCTTCAGCGCGACGATGTGCGAGCCGTCGTCGCTCAGCTCCAGCACGCGGTCGACGAGCAGGAAGGGGTAGCGGTGCGGCAGCGTCGCGCGAATCTCCTTCTGGCCAAGCACGGTGTCCACCTCGTGCGTTGTCCGCTCTCAGTGATCCGTATCGAGCCTTCAGCCGACGGCCGATGGCTGGCGGCTCCTGGCCGATCCCCGACCACCGACCGCTGATCGCTGATGACTGATGACTGATGGCTTCTTCTGCGCTAGGGCTATGACCGTCAGCCCGAAGGGTAGGTCGCGCTCGCGCAGCCAGGCCGCCTCCGCGGCGAGCAGCGCCCGGAGCAGGGCGTTCAGCGGCGCGGGCAGCGCGGCCACGTCCGAGCGCGCGTCGTCGAACAGGCGGCCAGCCAGACGGCGGACGGCGATCGGCCCGAACAGCAGCGTGTTGGCGTAGGTCAGCCGCCGCAGCCACAGACCGGCTCCTTTCACGAACTGCCGGACCTCCCCGGCCACGTAGCGATGGCGCGTGTGCACGAAGGCGTCGTGCGCGCTGCCCAGCCAGCCGTAGGCCGGCAGGCGCAGCAGCAGCCAGCCGCGCGGCCGGAGCACGCGGGCGAGCTCGCTCAGGGCGCGCGCTTCATCGGCGATGGACTGATGCTGGAGCACGTCGAACGAGACGACGAGGTCGAAGGACTCGTCGCGGAAGGGCAGCGCCTCGACCGTCGCCTGCGCCAGGCCGCGGTGGCCGCGGCAGCGCGCGAAGCCGAGGGCCAGCGGGCTGGCATCGACGCCGGCGGTGCGGCCGTACGACGCGAGGCGGCTCAGCACGCCGCCGGTGCCGCAGCCGGCGTCCAGCACGCGCCAGCCGCCCCAGGCGCGCGGCAGGTGGCGCTCGAGCAGCGCGGCGCTGATGCCCCACATGCCGCGGTACCACCAGTGGTGGTCCTCGCTCTTGTAGATATTGGCGTATTCTTCCGGATTCATCAGCTATGGCCCTCGCCATTTCCGAGGCTACCGGGTTCGAGCTCGAAATCAGAGCCCGCATGCTCTATGATGCGGACGTAACCCGCTTGCTGCGCCTGCACCGCCAGGTCCTTGAACTTTAGTCCCATCTCCGATAACACAAACGCCGGATCTGTGCTTTTAAGGTGCTCGTGCACCGCGGCCCCCGTTGTAGCGCGACCTGTGCGACGCAGCTCGACCACAGCATTGCGGAGTCTGGGAAACATCTCGGCCGGTTGGAACGTGATGCGAGCCCTTTGCCCAATCGTTGGCAACCTCCCGTCTCCGGCAGAAAAGGAAACCCCGCGCCCTCGTTGGACCTCGTCGATCAGCTTCTCAGCGCGCTGGGTGGCCTCCTCGTCGGCAGCGTTGAACAGGAGCAGCGCCACCGCATCGGGAATGAGCGGGGTCGACGGGCGCTCGTGGAGGATGCCTGTCAAATAGGTGCGATGCATCCGCTCGAGTGCCGCACTCGCGTCTACGACGAGTCTGAAATAATCGTTCAGCATATCGGGCTCGCGCACGAACTCTGGTGTCCGGCCATCCCGCGACAAACACTTAGCGATGTTGAGCGTATAAGTGAGTTTCTGAAGCGCCTGAAGCGGGACGTTGAGGCCCTTAGACCGCGCAAATTCGGTCAAGATCTCGGCCATCATGGCAAAGGAAAGCCCTCGCTCCCCCGCCCTCTCGAACTCCTGCCATAGTCCCTGCACCAGTTGCTGCCGCTGATCCCAGCGCACGAGCGGGACGCGTTTCTGCACCAGGATAGCTCGGTAGGCATCCGCAGCCTCAGCAGGGGTGTCGAAACGCAAGTCAGCACCCAGCGATGTTTCCGCGACTTCACTGCCGGCGCCGACCGTGCTGCGTAATGGGACCAGCGTGCGTTGGCCTCCCGGCCCTGGTTCGCTACGCACCCAACCCGCGCGCTCGGCCTCGGTGAGGAGGTCGTCTAGGCTGAGCCCATAGCGCCCTAAAGAGAACGACGAGTCGAGTTCTTGCATGAGTTGCAGTGCCAAAGGCCCTGTCGCAACGCCGCCGTGCTGAACCGCCAAACTGACGGCGCGTGCGAGGAGCACGTATGCGTGCACAGGCGATTCGCGGGCTTCAACGGCAGTCGCCGACACTGGGGGCTCGGCCGGAAGCAACCTGTCGTAGGCGATGAACTCGTCGCAGGCGCGCTGCAGGACTCCGCTGATTGCACCCTCGATTCCGATACCCGCGACCCGCACCCCGTACCGACGGAGCTTCTGCACGAGGGGCACGAAATCGCGGTCGCCGCTAACGATCACGACGGTATCCGGTGGGCGGGCACCAAGCACGATCTCCAGCGCATCGAGCGCGAGCTGAATGTCGGCCGTGTTCTTGTTGCCGACACCCGTCCATAGCTCAATCATTTCGATGGCGTACCGGTGGAAGTCGGGCACCAGCCGCCGGTTGGTCGACCAGTCCGCGTAGGCCCGGGCAAACGCTACCGTCCCCTGTTGGCGGGCTCCTTCCATAACGGCGCCGAGCTGAAAAGGAAGGCCGGCATTCAGCGTCGACAGCCAGAGGTTGTCGACGTCGATGAAAAGCGCCACCCGATCTTCTGTTGCCATGGCGGCAACCTCCGGCCGTCGCGTGCGTCGTGCCGCACTACTATATGCAGTGACGAGGCAGCCGTGCGCTAGTCGTGAACTTCAGACGCCATTTCTGACGCGGCGGACGCGACGTGCGATGTGGAACACGCGCCGGCCCCACGCCGCTGCCGCCGCGTCTGCCATACCAGCCGGTGCCAGAGCTGCGCCAGGTCACAGATCGAGCGCACGATGCGCGGCACGTTGAAGAACTGCGAGCCGCCGTACGCCCGGTGGTAGTGGTGCACGGGCACCTGGCGAATCGCAAACCCGGCGTCCTGAATCTTCTTCATCAGCTCGACGCAGATGGCCCCGCTGCTGCACTCGAGGCTGATGTGATCGAAGACCTCGCGCCGCAGCAGGCGATAGTCACAGTCCACGTCCTTGAGCCGCAGCCCAAACGCCAGCCGCACGACGTGGTGATAGAGCCGGCCGACGACGATGCGCACCAGCGGGTCCGAGCGGCTGATCTTGTAGCCGTTGACCACGTCGGCCGTGTCCAGCGCGGCCACGAGCGTCGGCAGCTCGTGCACGTCGTACTGCGCGTCGCCGTCAGTGTAGAACACCAGGTCCTTGCGCGCCGCGGCGAAGCCCGAGCGCAGCGCGCCCCCGTAGCCGCGGTTCTTCTCGTGGCGAATGACGCGCAGGCGCTCGTAGCGCGCCTCCAGCTCGCGCAGGACCTCGTCCGTGTAGTCCTTGCTGCCGTCGTTGACGACGATGATCTCGTAGTCGTCGGCGAGCTGGCGCAGCACCACGTCGGCGGTGATGACCATACTGGCGATGGTCCCACCGTCGTTATAGGCCGGGAAGAAGGCCGAGATGCTCGGTCGCGTCACCCCATCGTCTCCTCAGCGCGGCGCACGGCCGCGATGACCCAATCGACCTCGTCCTCGCGCAGATACGGAAAGAGCGGCAGCGAGAGCACCTCGGCGGCCCAGCGCTCGCTGGCGGCCAGCCCGCCCGGCCCCACGACCGCGCGCGCGTAGCCCGCCTGGCGGTGCGCCGGCAGCCGGTAGTGCACGCCGGTGCCGACGCCGTCCGCGGCCAGCGCGCGGCGCAGCGCGTCGCGGCGCGCTGTGCGCACGACGAAGAGGTGCCAGGCCGGCTCCGTCCCCGGCACGGCCGGCGGCAGCGCCAGTCCCGGCACACTCACCAGACCAGCATTGTAGCGCGCCGCGAGGGCCACGCGCCGCACCTGCCAGGCGTCGAGCTGGCCCAGCTTGACCCGCAGGATCGCTGCCTGCAGCTCGTCGAGCCGGCTGTTGAGCCCTTCGTCCAGGCTCTCGTCGCGCACGCGCCAGCCGTACTGCCGCAAGCGCCGCAGGCGCTCGGCCAGCGCGTCGTCGTTGGTGACGACCATGCCGCCGTCGCCGTAGGCGCCGAGGTTCTTGCTGGGATAGAAGCTGAAACAGCCGGCCGCGCCGACGGTGCCGACGTGCCGCCCGCCGTGGCGCGCGCCGTGCGCCTGGCAGCAGTCCTCGACCAGGGCCAGGCCGTGGCGGGCGGCCAGCGCCTGGAGCGCAGCGAGCGCAGCCGGCTGGCCGTACAGATGCACCGGCAGCAGCGCGCGCGTGCGCGGGCCGATGGCCGCCGCGGCGGCCGCCGGGTCAATCGTGCCGGTCGCCGGGTCGATGTCCACCAGCACCGGCGTGGCCCCGGTCAGGAGCACGGCCATCACCGTCGCCCCGGCGGTGTGCGCGACGGTCACCACCTCGTCGCCAGCGCCGATGCCCAGGCCACGCAGCGCCAGGTGCAGGGCATCGGTCCCCGAGGCCACGCCAACGCCGTGGCGCGCGCCGCAGTAGGCCGCGAACGCCTGCTCGAAGGCCTCGACCTCCGCGCCGAGGACGAACCAGCCACGCGCGCAGACGCGCTGCCAGGCCGCGTCGAGCTGCGGGCGCAGCGCCGCGTACTCGCGCGCGAGGTCGCCGAAGGGCACGCGGCGGCTGCCGGGCGGCGGCACGATCCGGGCCTGAGCGCGCTGCACGCGTGGCTACCCCCGTGGCACGCCCTGCCGATCGCTCGGCAGCACGGCGAGCTACTCCCAGTAGTGCTGGCGGTGCTCGCGGTAGTAAGCGATGGTGCGCGCCAGCCCCTCGTCGAGGGACACGCGCGGCCGCCAGCCCAGCACGCGCTCGATCTTCCGCGCGTCCGCGACGTAGTCGCCCACCTCGATGCGCTGGGCCTCCGCGGGGAAGGGCACGAAGCGCCGGTCGCCGGACTCGGCGATGTGCACGATGCGCTCGACGAGGTCCGCCAGGCTGGCCGGCTCGCCGCCAAGGTTGAAGAGCTCGCCGTCGGCAGCCTCGCAGACGCCGGCCAGGAGGAAGGCGTCCACCACGTCGTCGACGTAGTTCGCGTCACGCACTTGCCGCCCGTCGCCGTAGAGGCTGATCGTCTCGCCCTCGATGGCCAAGCGGACGAACCAGTTGATGATGCCCTGGCGCGGGTGGCGCATCTGATGGCGCGGACCATACGTGTTCGTGAGCCGCAGCGACGTGGCGCGGATGCCATAGACGCGATAATACAGGATGTGGTACCACTCGCCGGCCATGTTGTTGATGCCATTGACGTCGGTCGGCTCCATCGGGTGCCGCTCGTCGACGGGCAGGTACTGCGCACGGCCGTACTGCCCGCGGGTGCCGGCGAAGACGATTTTCACGTCGCGGTTGTGCCTGCGGCAGGACTCGAGGATCGCGAGCTGGCTGCGGCAGTTGATCTCCAGATCGGTGAACGGGTCCTCCATACTATCGACGTGGCTCAGGGTGCCGGCCAGGTTGAACATGATGTCCTGATGCTGGACGAGGTAGTTCATGCTGTACTGGTCGCGCACGTCGGCGATGTTGACCGTGACGCGGTCCTCGATGCCGTGGATGTTGAACAGGTTGCCGCCATACTGCGGGATCAGCGAGTCGACCAGGAGGACCCGCGAGCGGTAGCCCACGAGACGGCGAGCCAGGTTGCTGCCGATGAAGCCTAGCCCGCCGGTGATCATGACGCTCTTGCCGCAGTACGCTGCGGCGAGCTGCTCTTCGCTGAGGCTCACGCTGCCCCGCTCACGCGTGTGAAATTACCCCTCTGGGCGTCTGCCCCGCCCCACCCCACAGAGGTTCCCAGAGGCCGCCTTTGGCGACCTCTGGACTCCCCGCCCGCCCTGCTCTCCCTCTCCAGCGCGGCTGGAGAGGGGGCCGGGGGTGAGGCCTATTCCCCTGCGGCGCAGCCGCTTTTCACGCATCGCTGGCGTCGCGCAGCGACCGGGGCAACTCTCCCGAAATAGCGCGCGCGGCGAGCCCGCCCCGCCCCCAGGAGTACCCTCAGAGGGGGCTTCGCCCCCTCTGGACGCCCCCTGTCGCGCCACGCCGATACTGCCCGCGTGCGGCACGCAGCATTGCGCGCGCCCGACTGCGTCAGCGCCTGCCACGGCGCGTCGGCGTGCGCCGGCAGTGCCGCGGGACGGCGTCGGCCGCTCACGGCCGCGCGCCATCGGCCCCCGTGGCCACCGGCGCCTGGCGCTCGACAACCCCACCACGGTCGGCGACCTCGGCCTCGCGGCGCCGCAGGCGGTAGAGCACCTCCTCGAGTAACCGGCGGTTGGCGGCGATGAGATCGGCCAGCAGCCCGATCAGGAACGTCTGGAAGCCCAGGACCAATAGCGCCGCCGACAACACCAGCGACTGCACGTGGCCCGCGCCGCCCTCGGTGACGTAGAAGTACAGGAAGCGCGCGACGCCCACCAGACCCACGGCGCACAAGGCCGCGCCGACGTAAGCGAACACCTTCAGCGGCTGATACATAGCGTAGGTGCGCACGATCGTCGCGCCCGACGCTTTGAGATAGCCCCAGGTGCTGCGCATGAGCCGCGAGGCGCGTACCGGCGGGTGCACCTCGACGGGCAAATAGGCAACCGCCAGGCGCTCCTTGCCCGCCTGGATGACCGTCTCAAGGGTATACGAGTAGCGCGTCACGACGTTCAGGCGCAGCGCCGCTTCGCGCGCGTAGGCGCGGAAGCCGCTCGGCGCGTCGGGAACGCTCGTGCCGGAGGCGCGGCGCATCACCCAGCCGCCGACGGCGTGGAGCAGGCGCTTGAGTGGCGAGAAGTGCACCGTGCGGGTCGGTCGGCGGTCGGCGATGACGACCTCGGCACGCCCCTCGACGATCGGCCGGACGAGATCGGGAATGCGCTCCTGCGGATACTGGTCATCACCGTCGGTATTGACGATGATGTCGGCGCCGAGGCGCAAGCAGGCGTCGAGGCCTGTCTGGAACGTCGCCGCCAGGCCACGGTTGCCGCGGTGGCGCACGACGTGGTCGGCGCCCTGCTGGCGCGCCACGTCCGCCGTGCCGTCGGTCGAGCCGTCGTCGACGACCAGGACCTCGACGCGGTCGACGCCGGGCACGCGGCGCGGGATGGCTGCCAGGACGCGCGGCAGGGTAGCCGCTTCGTTGTAGCACGGGATCTGGACGATGAGCTTCACGCCCCGAGGATGGCATGTTTTGGTAAGCGACGCAAGACCAGGCGGGCTCTGCTACCATGGCCAGAGCAGGCTGCGCGCGGCACAGCCGCTGGGCGCGTCGCCCATCGCGCTGCGCGACGCCAGCGGTGGATGAAAAGTGGTCGCGCGGCGGGGCCTCACCCCCGGCCCCTCTCCAGCGGAGCTGGAGAGGGGGAGGAGAG
>JACQUS010000429.1 GCA_016210125.1 Chloroflexota bacterium
CGGGGTAGGGTGGGGCAAACACGGTCGCTGGCCAAGCGATTGGCATGAGGTCCCCAGCCGCCGGGGTCGGCAAGGCATAGTAGAATGGCGTGGATATGGCTGCGCATGCACCGCAAGAGGAGACCTGCCGTATGAGCCGCGTCGACTACTACGACATCGAGCCGCTGCTGACGCCGGAGGAGCGCCTCGTGCGCGATACGGTGCGCCAGTTCGTCGACCGCGAGGTCCTGCCGATCATCGGCGACTGCTTCGAGCGCGCGGAGTTCCCCAAGCAGCTCATTCCGCGGCTGGCCGAGCTGGGGCTGCTGGGGATGGACCTTGAGGGGTACGGCTGCGCCGGGCTGAACTACACGTCCTACGGCCTGGCCTGCCAGGAGCTGGAGCGCGGCGACAGCGGCCTGCGGTCGTTCGTCTCAGTGCAGACGTCGCTCTGCATGTACCCCATCCGCACCTTCGGCAGCGAAGAGCAGCGGCAGAAGTACCTGCCGAAGATGGCCACGGGCGAGCTGATCGGCTGCTTCGGCCTCACCGAGCCGGACCACGGCTCGGACCCGAGCGGCATGGAGACCCGCGCCGTCCGCGACGGCGATAGCTGGGTCATCAACGGCGCCAAGCGCTGGATCACCAACGGCGGCGTCTGCGGGCTGGCCGTCGTGTGGGCCAAGACCGACGAGGGCGTGCGCGGCTTCGTCGTCGAACGCGGCGCGCGAGGCTTCGAGGTGCGCGACATCCACCACAAGCTGTCGCTGCGTGCCTCGGTCACGTCGGAGCTGATCTTCCAGGACTGCCGCGTGCCGGCGGCGAGCCTCTTGCCAGGGACGAAAGGTCTGCGCGCGGTGCTCATGTGCCTGAACGACGCGCGCTTCGGCATCGTCTGGGGCGCCGTCGGCGCGGCCACGTCCTGCTTTGAGACGGCCTTGGAGTACACCAAGACGCGCACGCAGTTCGAGAAGCCGCTGGCCGCCTTCCAGCTTACTCAGGAGAAGCTGGTGAACATGCTCACAGAGATCACCAAGGCGCAGCTCCTGGCGTATCGTCTCGGCCGCCTAAAGGACGCTGGGCAGGCCAAGCCGGGGCAGGTCTCGATGGCCAAGATGAACAACGTGCGCATTGCCTTGGAGGCCGCCCGCACGGCGCGCGGGATGCTGGGCGCCAACGGCATCAGCCTGGAGTACCCGGTCTTTCGCCACATGTGCAATCTTGAGTCGGTCTACACCTACGAGGGGACGAACGAGGTGCACACGCTGATCATCGGCCAGGATATCACCGGGATCGCGGCGTTCGCCTGATGCCGCTCGCCTTCGCGCGGAAGGCGCCGGGGCTGGTGAGTAGGGGGAGCTGAGCTGGGGCGAAGCCCGCTCCCGAACGTCGCCGTGGGCGGTGTGAGGCAGGCTCGAGAGCTTATGGCTCCCGAAACTGGGCGGCGGTGCCTCGCCCATTTAGGGCGAAGGGGGAATCCAATGGGGGCGTTGCCCTCTTTGGGAATGCTTGTAAGAGGGGGCGGGGCCGCCCCGGCTGCAAGCCATGTTCGCAGGAGAGCGCGATGAACATCGCCGGCTTTCTGAGCATTCCGGCCTCGATGTTCCCGGAGCAGGAGGCCCTGGTGTACCAGGGCCGGCGCTTCGCCTACGGCCAGGTCGCCGAGCGGGCGGCACGGCTCGCCGGGGCGCTGCGCGAGCTGGGCGTGCGGCCGGGCACGCGCGTCGCCACCATGGAGACCAACTCAGCGCGCTACGTCGAGATGCTCTACGCCATAGCGCGCCTTGGCGGCGTCATCGTGCCGCTGAATTTCCGGGCCAAAGTGGAGGAGGTCCGGCACATGCTGGCCACCGCCGACGTGGCGCTAGCGTTCGGCGGCCAGCGCTACTTGCGGCTGCTGGTGGAGGCCGGCGCCGGCCTCGTGCACCTGCGCGACGTGCTGCCACTAGAAGGGCACGTGGCGGGCTATAGCGTCCTCGACGATGCGCTCGCCCACGCCGAGGCGGTGGAGGACGACGCCGAGGTGGCCGACGAGGACCTGGCCGTCATCCTCTACACTAGCGGTACGACTGCGCTGCCGAAGGGCGTGATGCTGACCCACGGCGACTTCTCGGCATTCGTCTTCGGCACCGTCGAGCCGGCCGACGGGACAGACCGCGGGGCGACGCTGCTCAGCGTGCCGCTGCACCACGTGGCCGGCCTCAGCGCCGTGATCACGGCCTTCTTCGGCGGCCGCCGGCTCGTCGCCCTGCCGCAGTTCGAGCCCACGCTGTGGCTGGAGACGGCCGAGGGCGAGCGCATCACGCATGCCTTCCTCGTGCCGACGATGCTCAAGCGCGTGCTGGACGAGCCGGACTTCGCCCAGCACGATCTCTCGTCGCTCCAGATTCTGTCCTACGGCGCGGCGCCGATGCCGCTGCCGGTGATCCGGCGCGCCATCGAGCGCTTTCCCAAGACGGTCGGCTTCATCAACGCCTTTGGCCAGACGGAGACCACGTCGACGGTGGCCATGCTGGGGCCGGACGACCATCGGCTGGCGGGGACGCCGGCACAGGTAGAGCAGAAGCTGCGGCGCTTGGCGTCGATCGGGCGGCCACTGGCCGATGTCGAGCTGCGCGTCGTCGACGACGCGGGGTGCGAGCTGCTACGCGGCCAGATCGGCGAGATCGCCATCCGCAGCGAGCGCACCATGCGCGGCTACCTGGGGCAGGAGGACGCCACGCGGGCGACGATCGATGCCGAGGGCTGGCTGCGCACGCGCGACCTCGGCTGGATGGATGCGGACGGCTACGTGTTCCTGGCCGGGCGCAAGAGCGATGTGATCATCCGCGGCGGGGAGAACATCGCGCCGGACGAGGTGGAGGCGGTGCTGTATCTGCACCCGGCGGTGGAGGATGCGGCCGTGGTCGGCGTGCCCGACGAGGAGTGGGGCGAGCGCGTGGCGGCGGCGGTGGTGCCGCGGGCGGGGGCGCAGGTCAGCGCGGAGGAGCTCGTGGAGTTCTGCCGCCAGCGCCTGGCGAGCTTCAAGAAGCCGGAGGTCGTGCGCTTCGTGGGCGAGCTGCCGCGTAATCCGATGGGCAAGGTGCTGCGCCGCGACCTGCGCACGATGTTGGTTGGAGCCAATGCTGAGGAAGACTGATTGGAGCGCACACCCCTGCGCCAAGGATGCGTGCCCCTGCCGGTGAGGCGGCGGGGAGTCGCTGACGTCCCTGCAGCACACCAGCGCGGGATAGTACGGAGCGACCGCCTCGGGGATAGCCTCACTGGGTGGGAGTGGGAAGCACCGGCGTGCGCAAGTGATCGAGGAGAAAGGGTATCTGGAGGTTGGTGCGATGGCAATGGCGGTAGCGCGACACCGCTTCACGGTGGCCGAGTACCACCGCATGGGCGAGGCCGGCATCTTGGGCGAAGACGAGCGCGTGGAGCTGATTGATGGCGAGATCGTCGACATGACGCCGATTGGCCGGCGGCACCAGGCGTGCGTCGACCGGCTCAACGACCTGCTGGTTTCCTCGCTACGGGGGAGGGCTATCGTCCGCGTGCAGGGGTCGCTGCGCCTGGACGAGCACAGCGAGCCACAGCCGGACCTCGTGCTCCTGCGCTATCGGCCGGACTACTACGCGACGTCCGACGCCGGGCCGGCGGACACGCTCCTCGTTATCGAGGTGGCCGAGACCTCGGCGCGCTACGACCGCCGCGTGAAGGTCCCGCTCTACGCCCGCGCTGGCATCCCGGAGGTGTGGCTGGTCGATGTGGACGCCGGGCGGGTTGCCACCTATCGGGAGCCCGACCCGCAGGGCTATCGGCGCGTGCTCACAGTCCGCGGCCAGGACCGCCTCGCCCCCCTTGCGTTCCCCGACCTCGCGCTGACGGCCGCCGACGTCCTCGGCTGAGGGCTACAGCACGCCCTCGCCCTGGCAGCGCGCCACAGCGGCGTCGAAGGCCCGCGCCGTGACCTCGACGTCGGCCTCGGCGTGAGCCACCGAGAGCATGGTGTTCGGCGCCGGCAGGTCGACGCCGTGCACGTAGCACGCGCGGCGCAGGTGCGCGGCGCGCGGCCCGCCGACGCTATGCTCCAGCACGTCGCCCGGGATCTGGCCCGACTCGACCGCCGCGCGGTCGGCGTCGAGACCCAAGCCGATGTGCAGGATGGCGTTGCCGCCCCAGACGACGCCGGCCACGCCGCGCCGCCGCAGCCGCTCCTGGAGCGCTTCGCGCAGGAGCTCGCTCAGTCGGTCGGTATGCCGGTGCACGGAGCCGTCCAAATAGGCTGTCAGCGCCGCCACGCCGGCGGCGGCCGAGAGCGGGTTGGCGTTGAACGTCCCAGGGTGTGCCACACGGGAGCGGCGGTTGCGCTCAGCATCGGCGCCGAAGGCCAGGGGCGCGAAGAGCGCGCGTCGGCCGGCGACGGCGCCGCCGGGTAGGCCGCCGACGAGCGCCTTGGCGAAGGTCGCCAGGTCGGGCGTCACGCCATAGAGGGCCTGCGCGCCGCCGGGCGAGAGCCGGAAGCCGGTCACGACCTCGTCGAAGATGAGCACCGTGCCCGTCTCGCGCGTGGCCTGCCGCAGCGCCTCGAGGAAGCCGGGCGCCGTCGGCACCACGCCGCCGCGCCCGCCGGATGGCTCGAGGATGACGGCGGCGATCTCCCGCGCTGCTAGGGCGGCGCGCAGGGCCGCGACGTCGTTCGGCGGCAGGACGACCAGCAGCGCTTGCAGCGCGTCGGGCACGCCGACGGACGACGGCAGCTCGTAGGGCGTCGTGATCCCGCGATTCAGGTGGTCGTGCCAGCCGTGGAAGTGCCCGGCGAACTTGGCCACCTTGGCCCGACCGGTCGCCGCGCGCGCCAGGCGCAGGGCCATCATCGTCGCCTCGGTGCCGGAGCTGGTGAACTTGACGACGTCGGCGCAGGGCACGAGCCGCTGGACGAGCTGCCCCCAGCGCACCTCGAGCTCATGGCTAGCGCCGTAGTGTGTCCCGAGCGCGACTTGCTCCTGGACGGCACGCACGATGGCCGGATGGCCGTGGCCGAGCATCAGCGCACCGTGGCCGAGGCGGTAGTCGATGTACTCGTTGCCGTCGACGTCCCATTTGCGCGCGCCGGCGGCGTGGGCGATGTAGATGGGGAACGGCCGGAAGTAGCGGCTGTCGTGGGTCACGCCGCTGGGGAAGACGGCGGTGGCTTCGGCGTAAAGGCGCTGCGACCCGGCGCGGCCGGCGACGTAGTCTTCCTCGATCGTCCGGAGAACGGCCTCCTGCATCGCCGCTGCTCGCGCGCCGCGGCTACAGGACGCCGCGGCGGCGCATCTCCATCTCCCACGCCAGCGTGTAGCGGATCAGGCGCTCGCGCTCGGCCTGGCTGAGCTTGTCCCAGCGCACGCCCAGGCGGTACTTGCGCCCGCCCTCGCCGTCGAGGACGATCAGGCGCACCACGTCGCCGTCGAGCGTCAGTTCGTCGCTGGCGTTGGCCGCCTCCTCGCCGCGCTTGCCCCCCTGCGTATAGTGGCCGGGCCGCGCCCCGGCGCCGAAGCCACGCGCTCCCAAGCCCGCGCCGCCGATCGTGAAGCGGCGACGGCCACGCGTGCGCTGCTGGTCGCGATTCTGCCGTACCCGCGGCAGCTTGAAGCGCACGCTGAGTTTGTCGCCGACGTCGACTGCCTGCTTGAGCTGAACCTGGGAGCCACCGGCGCTCAGGTCGACGATGATGGCGCGCATGGTCGGCCCGAGCTTGCCGTCCTTCTCGACCCAGACCTGCACGTTGTCGATGACCAGCTCCATGCGTGCGAACTCGCGGAGCTGCTCGCCGGCGTTGTCCGCCGGACGCTCCAGGAGGACGAGGGGCTCAGGCTCGAGGCGGTTGCCGACGACCTTGGTCTTGAAGAAGTACCAGTTGTTACGCTTGGGCGCCTGGAGGAGCACCGGCGTGCCGACGCGCAAGCGCACGAGCATGCCGCTTTTCATAGGCATCGCCAGAGCCAGCGTGTCCTCGGCGACCTCTTCGATCTGGCTGACGTAGCGCTCTTCCGGCGAGACCTCGATCTCGGCCCGCTGGCCCGGGAAGAAGAACGTCGACCACTTTATCTCAATAGCCACGTCGCCCTCGATTCGCCACCGACGGAGCCGTCAAGCTAGCTCTCGTCCGAGGTATACGCAGAACGCAATCTTATCATACGTGCTCTGCAGAAGGATTGCCAGCCTTCGCGCGCAGTTGGCAGCCTGACTGTCATCTTAGCCCGATCTTACCGACGTCCGTAAGGGCTGTCAAGCACTCGCGCGGTGACCGATTTACCGTACATGCGTGATCCAATACCTGCCGGCCCGCCCGCAGCCACCATGTACAACGGTGCGCGGGCTGTCCAGGTGGCGGGTCAGCCGCCGGGCTGGCGCAACTGGCGCTCGAACGCGGCGGAGAAGGCCGCCCGCAGCTCCGGCGAAGCAATGCAGGCGCGCTCGGCCGCCAGCTCGCGCTCGAATGCCTCGGCCGGCGGCGCGCCGAAGGTCTCGTTGACGATGGCCTTCGACAGCCGCAGCGAGAGCGGCTGGTTCGCGGCGATGGCCTCGGCCAGCGCGCGGGCCTCACCCAGCAGCCGCCCCAGCGGCACGACGCGGTTGAGCAGGCCCATGCGCTCCGCCTCGTCGGCCGCGACGACGCGGCCGGTGAAGATCAGCTCCTTGGCGCGCGCCACGCCCACGATCTGCGGGAGGCGCTGCGTGCCGGTGATGCGACCGAACACCGCGCCGGGGAAACGGAAGCGCGTCGTCGGCGCGCCGACGCGGATGTCGAGAGCCGCGGCCAGCTCGGCGCCGCCGCCGTACGCATAGCCGGCGACGGCGCCGACCGTCGGCTGCGGGAGCTGCGCCAGATCGAAGGCCGCGCGCGCGAAATCCTCCGTGTACGCCTCCTGCTCCTCCGGCGACGCGCCGGCCATCGCCCGGTAGTCCGCCCCGGCCGAGAAGGCCAGGTCGCCGGCACCGCGCACGAGGACGACGCGCACGGCGTCGTCTGCGGCCAGGTGAGCCAGGGCCGCCCGCAGATCACGCACCATGGGCCAGTGCAGGGCGTTGCGCTTCTCCGGGCGATCCAGCGTCACCTCCGCTACGCCGGCCCGGACCTCGACGAGCACATGGGCCATCGCTTCCTCCAGCCGCGTTCCCACATTCTTGCACACCTGCACCCGAGCTCGACAGACAGTCTGAAGCGCCAGCGCTAGCGTGGTACTCTTGGTGCGGGGAGGCTTGCGCCGAGGGCGGTGGTGAGCGACACGTGCGCATACAAGGATCCCGACTGGGAGCATCAGGGTCAGCGGCTCGATTGTGGCCGCCCGCGGCGGTCGGATGACCCGAAAGGGTACTGCATTTTGCATTCGTCCGACCCGCGCAGAGACTGCACAGAGTTCGTGGATGAGGTGATTCGCAGTCTCGCCAATAGGAAAGGCGATTTCAATGGATGTAATGTTCCAGCGGGAACGATTGTCGACTTGTCAGTGCAGAGACTCGAACCCCTACCCGACTTCACCGCCACTATATGGAACGAGCACTCACAGTTCATCCTCGGGCAACGCCACCTCGACGGCCACGTGCACCTACGGTTCCATGGCGCATCATTCCACGATGGAGTCGTCCTGAACCTCGCGGGCGCGAGCTTCGCAGGTCGTCTCGAGGTGGATCTGGGTGGCGCCACCTTTCTCGACGGTAGCGCCGCCAACTTGAGCTCCTGCACGTTCGCAGGTGGCGCTCGACTCATTCTCAGCCAGTGTCGCTTTGAGCCTCGTACCGAGTTGAAGATGAATTCCTGTACCCTTCGGGAGATGGTGTGGATCAATGACGACCACCAGTCTGGCCCCCTCTTTGCCGGAGTGCTGCAATGCCGAGGAGCAAATTTCGAGTGCGGTGCCACCTTTATGGGCTCCGATTTCGCTGAGAGGTCAACATTCGAGGGCGTCGACCTGCGGAACGTCACGTTCCGCAATTGTTCCCTTGCGCGGACGAGCTTGCGTAATGCGATCTCCATAGAGGACGCTGAGTTCGACAACGTCAGGTGGGCGACCCCCGCGAAGCAACGGAAGCAACGACGTGCTTCGTGGCGGGTCGCACAGTCGTGGCGCCGTCTTGTCGACGAAGCCAATCGTGTTACCATCCAGGATGAAGTCGATGCGATGGCGTCGATGTCGAACGAAAAGATTACAAGTGGATTCGCCGCTGCGGAGCGAGTCTACCGAGGATTGAAGAAGAGCTACGAGAAACGGGCCGACCACCCCAGGGCCGCGGAGTTTCACTACGGTGAGATGGAGATGCGGCGCGGGGTAGAGTCCCAAGACGTGGTGTAAAATTCGCGCTTGACGAAGAAGCCACCGTGTGCTTTCCAAGGC
>JACQUS010000430.1 GCA_016210125.1 Chloroflexota bacterium
GGATTCTTCGCCTCCGCTCCGCTCCGGCTCAGAATGTCAGTCCCTCAGAGCACTGTTGACAGACCACTAGGGCTGTGCCGCGCAGGGGGAGTGCGGAGGGGCGAAGCTCCCTCTGCACTCATCCTTTTGGGGTGGGGCGGGGGATCACCCCGACTCGAAGCCCCCCGGCGGCCAGCCGGCCTGCGCGTATAGCTCGGCCAGCGGGTTGGCTGGGCCGACGCCGCGGCCCAGCGCCAGCCCGTGGCGGATCGCCAGCGTGATGAAGCCCTTGGCCACCGCCAGCGCGTCGTCGATCGCTGCGCCCTTCGCCAGCTCCGCGGCGATCGCCGAGGCGAACATGCAGCCGGTACCGTGGGTGTGCCGCGCGTCCAGCCGCTCGGCGTGAAACGCGCGGAAGCTCGCGCCGTCGAAGAGCACGTCGACGGCCTCGGGGCCGTCGCCGACGTGCCCGCCCTTGACGACGACGTAGCGCGGCCCGAGCGCGTGGATGGCACGGGCCGTGGCGCGCGCGTCGTCGAGCGTGTGAATGGTCAGGCCGCTGAGGGCCTCGGCCTCGTGGCGGTTGGGCGTCACGATGGTCGCCAGCGGCAGCAGCTCGGCCTTCAGCGCGCCGACGGCGTCGGCGTGCAGCAGCGGCGCGCCGCTCTTGGCGATCATCACCGGGTCGACCACCAGCGGGTCGAGCCGGTGCGCGCGCACGCGGTCGGCGACGGCGGCGATGATCGCCGCGCTGGCCAGCATGCCGGTCTTGGTCGCGTCGACGCCGATGTCCACGACGACGTCGTCGATCTGCTGGGCCACGAAAGCCGGGTCGATCTCGACGACGCCGGTGACCCCGGTCGTGCTCTGGGCCGTCAGGGCGGTGATCGCCGTCATGCCGAAGGCCCCGCGGGCGCTGACGGCCTTCAGATCGGCCTGGATGCCGGCCCCGCCGCCGGAGTCCGACCCGGCGATGATGAGGACACGGGCGATGGTCATGCTGCGGTGCCTATCAGCCGGTCGCCTGGTATATGGCCGGCCGGTAGCGTGGCGGCGGGATCGGCTTCCCCGCCTGCCGCGCCGCGTCGAGCCAGGCCTGCTTGGCCCGCTCGACTTCGGCCAGCGCCTCCTCGGGCGTGCGGCCATAAGCCGAGCATGCCTCAAGGTCCGGGATGTCGGCGATGTAGCCGCTATCCTCCTCGCTGCAAAAGATGTTGATATGATAGTCCTTCACGGCGCATCCTCTAGACGAAGATTGTAGCGCTCGACGAGGCGCAGGAGCTGGCGAATCTGGTACGGTTTTGCCTCGCCGTGTACTGACTGGAGGTTGAGGAGCTGCGGGACGTCCGGATGAACGAAAATATGGTGATCTCCTGATTTGCGAGCGAGTCGAAATCCGAATCCCTCCACAAGATGTACCATATCGCTAAACGCGATGTTCTGCACCGCCCCTTGAGCGAGTCGGCGCAGCAGCTTCGAGCGGTTCACGCTGCACCACTTCCCGCGTCACGCTGTCCAGCGCTCTTGCGTCCAGGCCATCTGCCAGAAGGCCAGCTCGTAGCGGCTCGAGGTGATGAACGCCTCGGCCATGCGCTGGCGCGCCTCGGCGGCGACGCCCGCGGCCAGGCGATCGACCAGCGCGCGGCACCAGTCGGCCAGCGCGGCGAACTCCGCGCCGCTGTACATAGCGATCCACGCGGCGTAGCGCGGGTCGCTGGGCTGGCCACCGGCCGCGAGGCGCTGGCCGACCTCGCAGAAGCCCCACATGCACGGCAGCAGCGCCGCCGCCAGCTCGGCGAAGTCGCCCAGCGCGGCCACACGCAGCAGGAAGTCGGTGTAGGCCTGGGTCGTCGGCGCCTTCAGCTCGCGCTCCAGCTCCGCCGCAGAGATGCCAAACTCGGCGGCGTAGGCGCGGTGCAGGTCCATCTCGGTCTTGAGCGTGGCGTGCAGCAGCTCGGCGAAGGTGGTCATCGTCTCGAGGTCGGGCGCGCGGGCGGCGGCCACGGCGAAGAGGCGCGCGTAGTCGATGAGGAACAGATAGTCCTGGCGCACCCAGAAGCGGAAGCGGTCGAGGTCGAGCGTGCCGTCGCCGAGGCCGCGGACGAAGGGGTGGGCGTGCTGCGCCTCCCAGATGGGGTCGGCCAGGCGGCGCAGGTGGTCGCTAAAGCGCTCGGCCATCGCCTAGCCCCTCGCCGCCTCGTGTAGCGCGTCCCAGTACAGCAGCTCGTAGCGCTGGAGGAGGAGCGCGGCGTGCCGCACCGTCGCCGGGGCGACGCCGCGGTCGAGCCCGGCCTGGATGACGCCGAGGGCCGCGGCCTCGAAGCCGGGGGCCTCGGCGGCGAAGAGGTCGAAGAAGGCCACGTCGGCGTCGCCCAGGCCGTAGCGCGCGCGCAGGGCCCGGGCCAGGCGGCCGCAGTTCTGGCCCCAGGCCGGCAGGTTGACCAGGAACGCGGCGGCGAACTCGGCATCGGAGCCGTAGAGCGCCAGCCAGGCGACGTAGTGCGTGTAGGCCTGCGCGCCGGCCAGCGGCTCCACCGCCGCGACGGCGGCCTCGTCGGCCCCCAGGGCGCGGGCCAAAGCCCCGAGCGCGGCCAGCGCGGCGGCTTCCACCTTCAGACTCTCGGCGAAAAAGGCGCCGCTCGGCGTGCCGCCGTAGCGGTGCACCAGCAGGGCGACGCTGCGCAGATCGCTGGCGATGATGCGTCGCTGCTGGCCGGCGAAGACCAGCAGGTCAGCGCGGCTGAGCTGCCCGGCCTCGACCGCGGCGACGTAGGGGTGGTCGAACAGGCGCTGCTCGACCGACCGCAGGTCCTCTCTGAGCTGGGCGACGAGGTCACTGGCGCGTTGCATCGCTCACTCTCCGATGTTCGATGGCCTCGCCCCACCCCAAGTGTTGGGGACACCCCCAACCCCGGGGGGGGGGGGGGGGGGGGGGGGGGGCGGGGCCCC
>JACQUS010000410.1 GCA_016210125.1 Chloroflexota bacterium
GCAGGACTGGCAGGCTTCCTACTTGCATCTTCACCATACCATAAAGGCTGATATTATGTCCACCGCTTCACGGCATGTCGCCCAATCCTCAACCGAAACACTACAGCATGGCGGGCCGCCCGCGCGCTGCATGCGTCGTGGCGGACGTCCGGCCACGGCGTATAATGCCCGTGGTGCGGAGGCTGCGGCGACATGGTAGCACGCCTCGACCCCAACGCGGCGGCGCCCGGCCGCTTCTTCTACGGCTGGGTCATCGTCGGCCTGTCATTCTGGTTCCTGGCGCTGGCCTACGGCATCTGGTACTCGTTCTCGGTCTTCTTCGTCGCCCTGCTCCAGGAGTTCGGCTGGCCACGCGCCGAGACGGCCGGCGCGTTCTCGCTCTTCGTGGTGCTCCACGGCATCGTCGGCATCGTCGCCGGCGGGCTGACCGACCGCGTCGGGCCGAAGGCGGTGGTCGCCGGAGGCGGCCTAGTTCTGGCGCTGTCGCTGGCAGCATCGAGCACGATCGCCGCGCCGTGGCAGCTCTATCTCTTCTTCGGCGTCGGAGCGGCGGTCGGCGTTGGCGCCATCGGCTGGGTGCCGTGCGTCACGCTCATCCAGCGCTGGTTTCGCCAGCGCCTGGGTGCCGCCATCGGCGTGGCCTCGGCCGGCATCGGCGTCGGCATCCTCGCCACCGCGCCGGCGCTCCAAGCGCTGATCAACGCCATCGGCTGGCGCGGGGCGTTCCTGGCGCTTGGCGCGATCATGCTCGTGGTCCCACCGTTGGCGCTGCTCTTCTTGCGCGGCCGGCCCGAGGACCTCGGCCAGCGGCCGGACGGCGTCCCGCCGCGCGCCGGCGCGCAGCGCAGCGACGACGCGCGCGTCGTCGACCGCGCTTGGGTCAGCCGGCCGTGGTCGGTGCGCAGCGCGGCGCACACCTGGCGCTTCTGGCTGATGATGGTGAGCTACGGGTCGTCCAGCTTCACGACGTCGACCGTGTTCGTGCACCAGGTGGCGCTGCTCACGGATGCCGGCCACGAGGCCCTGCTGGCGGCGTCGGTCGTCGGCCTCATGGGCGTCGTGAGCGCGGTCGGCAAGATCGCCTGGGGCTTCGCCGCCGACCGGCTGGGGCGCGAGCTCATCGCCGCGCTGGGCGCCGGCTGCATGCTCGCCGGCCTTGGTCTGCTGGCACTGGCCGACCGCTTCGTCGTCGCCTGGTTCGTGGTGCTCTACGGCGTCGTCTTCTCGGCGGGCTACTCGGTGTCGGCCGTCATCACGCCGACCGTCACGGTCGACGTGTTCAGCGGGCGGAACTTCGGCTCAATCTATGGCACCATCCAGCTCGGCGCCGGGCTGGGCAGCGCTAGCGGCGCGTGGCTCGCCGGCTTCATCTTCGACCAGACCGGGAGCTACCATCCGGCGCTCGCCCTGGCGGCGATGGCCAGCGTGCTCTCAGCCGTCGGCATCTACGCCATCGCGCCGCGGAAGGTGCGGCTCGCGCCCGGACGTGTGCGCACTGGTGACGGTGTGCGCCTTAGCCGATGAGTCGGGCGCCGAGCCCGAGCAGCCCAGCGAGCGCGATAGCGACCGCCGAGACGACGAGCATGGCCAGCCAGCCGCCGACGGCCGTGGCTATCGCCTTCCCAGTGCTCACGTCCAGCGCCTGGCGAATGGCGACGATGCCGGCCACCAGCAGCCAGAGCGCCACGGCCACCTGCACCAGCCCGCCGAGGAGCGGCACAAAGCTGGCGACGTTGAGCACACGCGGCGACTGGGCGAAGCCGATGGTGCGCAGCAGCTCGCCGGGCGTCGCACGACCCTCGAAGAATCGTGTCCCGATCCAGTAGGTCAGGTACGACCAGACGATCCAGCCCACCACCGCGCCGGCCGCGCCGACGACCAGCCCGCCAAATATGCCAGGGGCGCCGCGGCCCAGCAGCGCTCCCCCGAGCGCCGTGCCAAGGCCATCCGCCAGAGCGGCGATGATGACCACCCAGAGCGCCTGCCGCGTCGCGCCGACCTCGGCCTCCACCTCTTCGTAGAGGCGCACGTCGAGCCGCGCGGCTCGAAGCATGCGGTCAGTCAGGCTCGCGCTAGCCGGTTGCATTGCACCGCCTCCTGCGCGCCGACGCAAGGCCCGCGACGCGCCTCACGCCTAGTACCCTCGCCGAGTGAAGGCGCACGCCCTCCTGGACGTCAGCCCTCGTGCCTCTCTAAAGTCGGGAGGCGCCCATTGGGGCAATGACCACCTCATAACTCATCAATCGCGCCCGCAAAGCGCGGCAGCGGTCTGCGAGATGGCGCGCGTCACAACCTGGGTGACACCGCCCCACGTGGGGATGAATGCCGACTTGGTGCCCTCGCCGCCGGCCACCACGATCAGGATATCCTCCGGCCGCTTGGTCACGCACACGACGCCGTCGGCCGGCAGGCCGATCGTGCGCTGCCACGCGGCGATCACGCCGGCCGTCTCGGGCGGAAAGTCGGCGAGCGCCATGCGCGCCTCCTGCCACAGCCAGGCCTGCGCGTCGGCGCGCGTGAAGCCGGAGGCACGAATGGTCCTCGCATGCTCGGGCGTGAACACGAGCAGCGCCTGCCCGCCGTCGCCGATGTTGCTCGCGGCGACGAAGCTCGCCGAGGTCATCGAGCGGGCCACTGTCTTCAGGACGCCCTCGCCGCTGCGGCTGTCCGAGTCGCGCACCTCGATGGAGCCGGTCACGCCGACCACGGTCACCGCGCTCTCCGCCGCCGCGAGGCCCTGCGCGACGTGGAAGGGCTCCCACGGGCTGGCCTCCTCGTTCTCGCCGAAGCAGAAGCAGAACTTGCCGGGCTGGCCCAGCGCCGCCTTATCGACGTCGCCGGGCATGGCGCCGCCGACGGCGAGCAGGATGAGCCGCAGTGCCCGGCCGATCACCGCGTTGCTGCGCGCTCCGGGGCCGAACGCGTTGGCGCCGCATTTGATCGCCAACGCGCGGCGGATCGGCCCGTTGAAGAGGACCAGCGGGGTCGTCGAGCTGGTGGTGCACTGGATGCCGTTGAGGTTGAAGCGCGGCTCGAGCATGGCCTCCAGCGCGGCGACGACGGCCGGTAGGTGCTCCGGCGCGCAGCCAGCCATGACGGCGTTGACGGCCAGCTTCTCCAGCGTCGCCTCGGCGAAGCTCGGCGGGACCAGGCCGACGACGTGGCCCGGCGCGGCGCGCCAGCCGGCCAGCATGCGCGCGACGCGCTCGGGCGTCGGCGGGATGATGGGCAGGCCATCGGTCCAGCCTTTGCGGTAGAACAGCTCCGCGACCGCCTCGGGGGTGTCGTCGACGACGAAGCGCTCGGCGGCGAGCCTCATGGCGCGGCCACCAGCTTAGGCACGAGCGCCGCCACGGCGCGCTTGGCCAGCGCGGCCACCTCGGCCGCGCCGAGCGTGTTGACCGGGTGCGGCACGATGACCATCCGCACATCGGGCAGCCCGAAGGCCGCGGCCGAGCGCTCTGCAAGCACGGTGAAAGCGTCGGTGGCCACCACCAGGGCCGGGACGCCCAGCTTCTCGATCTCGACGCAGTCGTGGACACTCCACGTCGTGCACGAGCCTCAATCGGCGAAGGCGGTGACCACGGCATCGCAACGTCGCAGCCGGGCCAGGCTCGCGGTGTCGACCGGCTGGGCGGCGCTGCCCTTGCGCACACCGACGATCTCGACGACGCTGTGCTCGGCCGCCAGCGCGCGGCCCAGGAGGTCGAGGAAGGCCGCGGTGTTCGACTTGTTGTTGTCCAGCAGGCCGACGACCTTGCCGGCGAGCGTCGGCAGGCCGGGCGTGCGCGCGACGGCTGCCGTACGGCGCTCGCCCGCGGGGCTCAGGACCTCGATGGTGCGCGTTGTCTGGATGGCGTGCGCCACGGGTTCCCTCCTTCGTCGTCCGCAGTCGGACGTCGCTCTCTCTGATGAAAATGGCCCGACCGGGCGGCCCCACCCCACCCCAGGGAGATTTCCAGAGGGGGCGAAGCCCCCTCTGGACTCCCCCTTCCCGCGCCGGGAAGGGCGCCGGGGGGTTAGGTCCTCTCCGCGCCCCTCTTCATCCCCGATGATCGCGGCCCGCCGCGGGGATCACTAGGTTGAAATGGCCCTTGCGGGCGGCCCCACCCCTCCCCAGGAGGACCCCCAAAGGGAGCTTCGCCCCTTTGGAATCCCCCTTTCACCTCCGTGGACGACGGGCCGCCGTCCATTTTCAGGAGAAGCGCCCCCGGCGGGCGGTCTCGCGCCTCACCGGGACCACCTGCCAAAGGCGGCTTCGCCCCCTGTGGCGTCCCCCGGTTCCGCCTAGAAGGCCACGCTGCGGCAGCGGCCGCCGTCGATCGTCAGCGAGGCGCCGGTGATGAAGCTAGCCTGCCGCGAGGCCAGGAAGACGATGGCTCCGGCCACGTCCTCCGGCCGGCCGATGCGCCCGACCGGAATCTCGGCGATCACCGCCGCCGTCGCCGCCGGATCGCGCGCTGCCAGGCCGCTCCAGCGGCCGGTGTCAATCGGCCCCGGGCTCACCGCGTTGACCAAGATGTTGTCGCGCGCCACCTGGCTGGCGAGCGTCTTGGTGAAGTTCAGGAGCGCCGCGTTGACGATGCCCGTGCTCGTCGTCCACGGGTTCGGCTCGCGCCCGGCGCTGCCGACGACGTTGACGATGCGCCCGCCGCCGCGCTCACGCATGTAGGGCAGGACCTGCGTCGCGCAGGTCACGTAGCCGACCAGCTTGTAGCTCAGGACCTCCTGCCAGTCCTGGTGCGCCATCTCCTCGTAGGGCTTGGGCGCGGGCGCGCCGGCGTTGTTGACCAGCACGTCGACGCCGCCGAAGCGCTCGCGCGCCGCGGCCAGCAGCCGCGCCGTGTCCCCGGGCCGGCGGATGTCGGCCGCCACCGGCAGGACGTCGGCCCCGGTCGCCGCCGCGACGGCCCGCGCGGCTTCCTCCAGCCGCGCCGCGCTCCGGCCGCAGATAGCGACGCGGCAGCCTTCCTCGGCGAAGAGCTGGGCGGTGGCGCGGCCGATCCCGGCACTGCCGCCGGTGATGACCACGACACGCCCGGCGAGCCCTAGGTCCATCGCGTGTCTCCTCCTAGCCCGGCTAGCCCGGCTCCACGTCGCGGTAGAAGTCGCGCACCGCGGCCATCAGCTCGGCCGGCGGCTTCGCCCAGAGATAGCCGCGCCGCGCGACGCCCATGCCGGCGCGCCGTAGCTCGACCAGCATCTCGGCCATGCGCAGCAGCGGCAGCCGCGGGTCGAGCACGACCGCGTCGTCCAGCCGCGTGATGCCGGCCTTCCAGAGCAGCTCGGCGATGATGGTCTGCCCCGGCAGGAGCACGTCTACGCCCTGCTCGTGAATGGCGCGGCGCGCCGCCTCATGGAACGCTTCGAGGAAGCGCTCCGGCCGTCCCTGCACGGCATCGCGCAGGTCCTGGTAGCCGCAGCGCAGATAGGCCGTCGGCGCCGCCCGCCCGTGCAGCCCGTACTCGCAGATACGCTGGCGCACCAGCGCGTCCATCTGCGGGTTGATGGCGAGGAACGTGAAGCGCGAGCCGAGCAGGCACGCGGTGTGCACCGACACCTCGCCGTAGCCCAGCACCGGGATGTCGACGAGGCTACGCGCTTCCTGGAGCCCGGGGTCCTGGAGCACGCCGATGATCACCGCGTCGAAGCCCTCGCGCTCGGCCCGCTGGACGTTCCGCAGGATCTGGTTGTCGTGGAAGCGGTGCAGGTAGGCGTAGTTGACGGCCTGCCCGGCGATGCGCGCCGCCGCCGGCCCAGTCTCGTCGCGCACGCCGTGGATGACGATCTCGGTGCCGGGCCGCTGGAACTGCGCGTAGTGCTCGAGGATGAGCTCCTTGTAGCCGGGCAGCGCGTAGGTCGCCACCAGCCCCTGCTCCCAGATGCGCACGGCCTCACTTCACCTCGGGTGGCTTGAGACGATCGGGGAGCTGCGTCCCGATCTCCTTGAAGTACCTGTAGGATCCGGCGTGGAGTGGGACGCTTGCCAGGCGCATCGTCAGCGCCGGCATGTCGGCGCCCTTCATCGCAAGGAACGCCGCTGCCTGAACGCTGTCAGCCTGCTTGACATCCTCGACGGCGGACTTCGTGACCGCGTAGCCGATATCCTCCGGCAGGTGCGTCGCCGTGAAAATGCCCGCGCCATTCTGCCAGGTGGTGATCGGTTGGCTGTTCCAGTCGGCCTTGTAGACACCGGCCGGAATCTCGATGGTGTTCATCCAGGGGTGCTTCGCGCGCACCTTCTGGATCTGCTCCGGCGTCCAGGCTAGAATGCGAATGCGTATGCTGGTCATCACGTCCATGATGGTGGCGTCGGGATTGCGCAGCGCGGTGGCCTTGCCCATGCCGGTGATGCGGCGATTCTTCAGCGCCTCCAGCACGTCCGCGGCGCCGCCGACATACCACCTGGGCTCGACGCCAAGCGCCGGGAAGGCAAAGTTACGGGCGATCTGGTCGCTGGCCGAGCCGCGTCCGCCGCCGGCGAAGTCCTTGCCCTGGAGCTGCTCGACGTTGGTGATGCCCGTGTCCTCGCGGACGAACCAGGCCTCGGCCACGGGGTCGATGGCCCACAGCGCGCGTAGCTCCTTGACCGGCTTGTCCTTGAACGTTGGGTCGATGCCGGCGTAGATCGGATAGAGGCCCGCGTAGGCCGCGAGCGAGAAGTGGATCTTGTTGTCGGCCAGGCGCCGCGCGTTGTCGGCGCTGCCGCCGGCCTCAGAGACGGTGAAGCTACTGTCGGGGAACTTGGACTGGAGCAGCTTGGCTAGCGCCGCGGTATAGACGTAGTAGCTGGAGGTCTGCGCCGGCGCGCCGACGACGACCTGTTTGAGGCTCAGCCCGGCTGGCTTCGCAGCCGCCGGCTTGGCCGGCTGCGCCGCGGCCGGCTTCTCGGCTGCGGGCTTAGGCGCCTGCGCCGGCGCCGCGGCCGGCTTCTCGGCCGCCGGCTTCGGCGCGGCCGGCTGCGCGGCGGGCGGCGCCGGCTGGGCCGCGGCGGGCTTCGCCGGCTCCGCCACCTTGGCCGGCGCCGGCTGCGCCGCTGGGGCGCTCGCCGGCTGCGGTCCACAGGCCGTCGCCAGCACGGCGAGTGCGATAATGCCGAGGATGCGCATGCGAGTTCCTCCTCTCATCCATTCATCCATCGAAAGACGGTCGCGCCCCAGGCGCGGCCCTAGTTCGCCTCAGGTGGCTTGAGACGATCGGGGAGCTGCGTCCCGATCTCCTTGAAGTACTTGTAGGCGCCGGCGTGCAGCGGCACGGTGGCCAGGCGCATCGTCAGCGCCGGCGTGTCTGCGCCCTTCACGGCCGCGAACGCCGCCGCCTGCGCGCTGTCGGCCTGCTTGATGTCCTCGATCGCCGCCTTCGTGACGAAGTAGCCTACGTCTTCTGGCAGATTGGCGGTGGTGAAGATGGCGGCGCCGTTCTGCCAGGTGGTGATCGCCTGGCTATTCCAGTCGGCCTTGTAGACACCAGCGGGGATATCGATCGTGTTCAGCCAGGGGTTCTTGGCCTTGACTTTCTGCACCTGCTCCGGCGTCCAGCTCAGGATGCGGATGCGCATGCTGGTCATCACGTCCATGATCACGGCGTCGGGGTTGCGCAGCGCGGTGGCCTTGCCCATACCGGCGATGCGCCGGTTCTTCAGCGCCTCCAGTATGTCCGCGGCGCCGCCGACGTACCACCTGGGCTCGATGCCCAGCGTGGGGACGGCGAACTGGCGGGCGATGAGGTCGCTGGCGGTGCCCCGGCCGCCGCCGGCGAAGTCCTTGCCGTGGAGC
>JACQUS010000409.1 GCA_016210125.1 Chloroflexota bacterium
ACGGTCGGCGGGCGGAAGTCGTACGGCAGCCAGCCGCACAGCGTGCCGCGCCACTGGCGCTCGGCGGCCGGCTTGTCCAACTCCTGCTTGACGACCGCCGCGATTAGACCGAGGGCCGCGAGGAGCGCGAGATTGCGTAGGCGGAGCACGGCATCCTCCTCGATGCATTCCCGTCGATGCGTTGCCCTCAGCCCGATTATACATCGCTCGCGCGATTACTCCGTCCGTATCGCCGGTCACGTTTTGCGCTGTCGCACTCGAGCAGCTATTCGCGCGGCCGAAGACGGGACCGCCGGCGGTCTGCCCCGCCCCACCCCAGGATTGAATTCCAAATGGGGCGAAGCCCCCTTTGGATTCCCCGCTGCGCGCCAAGGGCACGTCTCACCTCCAACGGGCTGCGCCGTTCATTTTCGCCCGGCGGTCACCCCTTGCGACGATGGCCGGCCCGCACATGGTAAGATGGCGGCACGACGGAGGGTTGGCGCTGGGAGAGCGATGGGCGGGCGCGCGGCGGTGGTGGTGGGTCGCCGCGCTGACGGTCGCCGTGGCCATGCTGGGCGCCTACGCGATCTCCACGCTCCAGCAGCCGGTCTACCGCTCGATCGTGCGCCTCTTGGTCACCCCGGCGCGGCCGGACGCCGGGCAGACTATCGCCGCGCAGAATCTCGTCCAGCAGTACGGTCTCCTGGCGGCGAGCGAGCCGGTCGCCCGGGCCGTCGGCGCCCGGCTCCAGCTCGACCTGCCGCCGGAGGCGATTCAGGCCAAGGTGCGCGCGAGCGGTCTGAAGGATGAGCTGGTGGTCGTCGTGCAGGTGGACGACGTGAGCCCCACGCGGGCGCGCGAGCTGGCCGCCGCCCTGGCCGCCGAGACGGAGCAGCAGCAGGCCGTGCGTATGGCGAGCGTCGACCCGCGCGACCGCATCGAGGTGCGCGTCGCCAGCCCGCCCCGCGAGGGCACGCCGATCGCGCCGAGCACGGCGGCCAGCGTCGCCGCGGCCGGCGTGCTCGGCTTGCTGGCCGGCTGCGCGCTGGCCTGGCTGCTGGCGGTGCTCGACGACACCCTCAAGGCGCCGCCGGAGGTCGAACGGCATCTGCGGCTGGCGGTGCTGGGCAGCATTCCGCGCCCGACGTCCGGGCAGGCGGGCCGCTGATGGGCAGTGCGCACGACGATCAGGCGGCGGGCATCTCGCCCGAGCTGGTCATGCTGACGGCGCCGCGCTCGCCGGCGGCGGAGGCCTACCGCACGCTGCGCACCAACGTCCAGTTCGCCACGCTCGACCGCTCGGCACGCACGCTCCTGGTCGCCAGCGCGGGCGTCGATGAGGGCGCGTCGGCCGTCGCGGCCAATCTGGCGGTGGCGGTGGCGCAGGCGGGCAAGCGCGTTGCGCTGGTCGACGCCGACCTCCGGCGGCCGTGCCTGCACCGGCTGTTCGGGCTGCCCAACCGCGGCGGCCTCACCGACGCGCTGCTGGCCGACCAGGTCGACGCGCCGCCGCTGCGGCCGGCCGGCGTGGAGGACCTGGCCTTGCTGGTCGCCGGCACGCTGCCGCCCAATCCGGCCGAGCTGCTCGGCTCGCAGCGCGTGCAGCGGCTGCTGGCGGGGCTGGCCGCGCGGCACGACCTGGTCGTCCTGGTGGCCCCGCCGGTCACGGTGGTCGCCGATGCCAGCGTGCTGGCCCCACAGGTGGACGGCGTGCTGCTGGTCCTGGCGGCCGGCAAGACGCGCCGCGAGACGGCCGTCCGCGCGAAGGAGCAGCTTGCCCACGTCCACGCACCGGTGCTCGGCGTCGTGCTGCACGGCGCGCGGGCCGACGAGCGCAGCGTGCGCGCGTACGCCGCCGGCGGCGACCTTTAGAGAGCGACGATGAAGGGACTGATCCTCAGCGGCGGCAAGGGCACCCGCCTACGCCCGATCACCTACACCAGCGCTAAGCAGCTCGTCCCAGTGGCCAACAAACCGGTGCTCTTCTATGCCATCGAGTACCTGCGCGACGCCGGCATCCACGAGGTCGGCATCGTCGTCGGCGACACGCGCGCCGAGATCCGCGCCGCCGTGGGTGACGGCGCACGCTGGGGCGTGCGGGTGGCCTACGTTGAGCAGCCGGAGCCGCTGGGTCTGGCTCACGCGGTCAAAGTGGCCGAGCCGTTCCTCGGCCGCGACCGCTTCGTGATGATCCTCGGCGACAACGTCATCGAGGGCGGCATCGCCGCCTACGTGCAGACCTTCCGCCGGGCCTCGTGCCAAGCCCTGGTCATCCTGACGCCGGTGGCCGACCCGCAGAACTTCGGCGTGGCCGAGCTGGCCGATGGGCAGATCGTCCGCCTAGTCGAGAAGCCGCGCGACCCGCCGAGCAATCTGGCGCTCGTCGGCATCTACATGTTCGATCAGCACATCTTCGAGGCCGTCAACGCCATCCGGCCCTCGGCCCGCGGCGAGCTGGAGATCACCGACGCCATTCAGCACCTCATCGACCGCGGCTATGCAGTCGAACCAGTGGTACACCAGGGCTGGTGGTTCGACACCGGCAAGATGGAGGACCTCCTGGCCGTCAACCGCTGCCTGCTGGAGACGCTGGAGCCGCGCGTCGAGGGCCGGGTCGACGAGGCGTCACAGCTCCACGGCCGCGTGGCCATCGCGCCGGGCGCCGTCGTCGTCCACTCCGTGCTGCGCGGGCCGGTGAGCATCGGCGAGCGCACCCGGGTCGTCGACGCCTACATCGGCCCATTCACCTCGATCGGCCACGACTGCGTCATCGAGGACTGTGAGATCGAGCACAGCATCGTCATGGAGCACTGCCGCATCGTCGACGTGCACCACCGCCTGGAGGACTGCCTGATCGGCCGCAACGTCGAGGTGTCGCGCTCGCCGCTCAAGCCGCGGGCCTACAAGCTGATGCTGGGCGACAACAGCAAGGTGGGGATCATCTGATTGCCGGCCGCGGAGGGCGGCCTGGCCCTACCCCGCCCCCAAGGGGTCACCGCAGAGGGGGCGAAGCCCGCTCTGCACTCCTGTGAAAATACCCCTCTGGGCGGCTACCCCACCCCACCCCAATGAGGTTCCCAGAGGTCGCCGAAGGCGACTCGCCTCGGCGAGGGGCCGGGGGTGAGGTCCCTCCCCCTGCGACGCAGCCGCTTTTCATTCATCGCTGGCGTCCCACAGGGGCATCGCCAGCTCCGCGGGAGAGACGCCGCGGGGGCGCCGGCCCGGCCACCCACCCATGTTCGGCCCGCGCTGGTGCGCCAAGGCGCCTCGCGCGGCCACGCTAGGCGAGGTCCACGATCCCCAGGTCCCAGCGCCGGAAGGCCTCTAGACGGCGGAGCATCGAGGCTACATCGGGCGTCTTGCTGTTGCGCATGAACATGGCGTGCTGGCTGCGATGGCAGAGCGCCGCCGCCAGCTTGCCCTCGAACCACGGCGTGACGTCGAGCGACCAGCTCGCCGGGTCGTCGCGGTTGGTCAGGCGATCCTCGGCGTTCGTGCCGGCGTTGGCGCACCAGGTCAGCAGCTCCTGCGGCCGCCAGGGGCGCAGCATGCGCAGTGCTTCCCAGACGGCCTGGCGCGTGTAGATGTGCTGCGGGTGGCCGTACTCACCGTTGGTCCCATGGGTCATGACGACGTCGGGCCGCAGCTCGTCGAGCGCGCGAGCCACGGCGGCCACGAACACGTCGAGCGGGGCCTTGATGCACTTGGGCCGCTCGCCGATCTCGATGGCCGGGTCGACGAAGCCGAGGAAAACCAGCCGCCGCACGCCGTACACCGCCGCGGCGCAGCGCATCTCCGCCTCGCGCAACTCGCCCAGGCGCTCCTTCGGCCCCACCGGCGGCTCGCCGACCTCGCCACCCTCGCCGCGCGTGACCAGCACCATCGAGAGCTCGTGGCCCTCGGCGGAGAACTTGGCCAGCGTGCCGCCGGCGAACATCGTCTCGTCGTCGGGGTGCGCGGCGATGACGGCGACGTGGCTCATCGGTCAGAACAGGCTCAACTGCTGCGGCTGCTCCTCGGCGGGCCGCTCCTGGCCAGTCCGCGCGGCCGGCGCGGAGCGGTCGAGCCGGGCCAGAAACTGGCCGAGCTTGGCCGTGTCGTTGAGGATCGTCTGGCGCAGCGCCGGGTTGTGCAGCGCGGCCGCAGGATGGTAGAGCGGGAAGAGCCAGCGCTCGCCGAGCTGCCGCGCCGCGCCGTGGAGCTTGGAGATCGACTCCTTCGGCAAGAACCAGGCCAGCGCGTGGCGCCCGAGGGTGACGACGACCTGCGGGCCGAGCAGCTCGATCTGGCGCGCCAGATAGTACGGCGCGCAGGCCTCGACCTCCTGCGGCAGGGGGTCGCGGTTGTTCGGCGGCCGGCACTTGATGATATTGGTGATGAACACCTGCTCGCGGCGCAAGCCGATGCTGGCGAGGAGCTCTTCGAGGAACTGGCCGGCCGGGCCGACGAACGGCCGACCCTGCTGGTCCTCATGGTAGCCCGGCCCCTCGCCGACGAACAGCAGCCGCGCGTCGGCCGGCCCCTCGCCGGGCACGGCGTTGCGCCGGCCCTTGGCCAGGCCGCAGCGCGTGCACGCGCGGACGAGCGCCGCGACCTGCTCGAGCGTCTCCATGGCCCTCGCCCTCCGCCCTTGCCTGCTCTCAGTGAGCCGAGCGCGCGCGCGACCAGAACATCTGCACGCTGAGCACGAGCAGTAGCACGCCGAAGATGCGCCGCAACGTGACGGCGTCGATCGCGGCCACGAAGAGCGCCCCGACCACCGCGCCGGCGACGGCCGCAGGGATGAGCCAGGCGGTGATGTGCGCGCGGACGTTGCCGAGCCGGTAGTGGGTCATCGCGCCGGCGATGGCCGTGGGCACGATGATGGCCAGCGCGGTCCCTTGCGCGGTCTTCTGGCTGACGTCCAAGATGAAGACCATCGCCGGAACCAGCACCGGCCCGCCGCCGATGCCAAGCACGCCACTGACGATCCCAGCAACGAAGCCGATGCCTAGGCCGGCCAGCAGGCGCTGGAGGTCGAAGCCGAACAGCACTAGGCTATCCATGGAACAGGTCCCCGGCGAGCATCCGGACGCCGACGACGAAGAGGAAGAGGGCGAAGACGCGCCGCAGCACCGTCGCCGGCAGGCAGTGCATCAGCCGAGCGCCGACGATCGCCCCAAGAATGGACGTGGCCACGATGCTCACGGCCAGCGTCCAGTCCAGGTTCCCGCCGAGCCCATAGATCGCGCCCGAGGTGACCGCCGTGAACGGCACCGCGGCCAGGGCGGTGCCGTGCGCCTGGTGCTGTGTCACCTTCACCACGGCCGTGAGCACCGGGACCAAGAACACGGCCCCGCCGATACCCAACAGCCCACTCAAGACCCCGTCGATCAGACCAATGACGGCAAGCATGGCGCGGCCCGTCTGCTGCGCCGCCTTAGCGACCACGCGCGCTCCTCGATGCACCGCCGGCCGGGCCATGATACCAAGCCCGGGCCCGCCGCTAGCCGCGGCATGCACGGCGAGCAGTCCCGCGCCTAGCATGGCAGCGGCACGTGCGACTGCACCCGAAGGGCACCTCGGCAGCGGGGAGCCGCTGTCTGACATCCTGCCGCCCCGAGCCGCGGCCCCGCGTAGTGTAGCACGGGCGGCCGGCCCAGGCCACGCGGGCTGCTCCCTCCGCGCCGGCGCCCGGCGACAGCGCGGCGGACGCCCCGCACCGGTCGGCCCGCGCCCTGCCCGGCCGGCCGCGCATCAGTCCAGAGCGCCCACTGCGGGCGAAGGCTGCACTGCCAGCTCCAGGACGATCTGCGCCAGGCGGCGGGCGTCGTGACGCACGAGCGTGCCGACGCTGGCCAGGTCGGCCGCGACCACGCGCGGCACCAGCGCGCGGCAGGTCTCCAGGTCCGGCTCGACCGGCGCGGCGCCGAGCGCCGCATAGCGTCGCACGACGCGCTCCGGCAGCGCCCCGACGTTCACGACGGCCACGTCGAGCGCCTCGCCGACCTGCTCGCGTACCACGCGGACGAACTCCGAGGCCCGAAAGCTGTCCGATTCACCCTGCTTGGTCATCAGATTGGCGACGTAGATGCGCCGCGCCCGGGTGTGCTGGAGCGCGTCGACCATGCCCTCGACGAGCAGGTTGGGCAGCAGCGAGGTGTAGAGGTCGCCTGGGCCGAGCACCACCGCGTGGGCCTCGGCGATGGCGCGCAGGACGCGCGGATAGGCGTAGGCGTTGGGGTCGAGGTAGACGTAGTCGATGGGCACGAAAGGCGGCCCATCGCGGCGCTGGTCGACGTTGGCCTCGCCGCGAATCTCGCGCCCGTCGACCAACCGCGCGCACAGCTCGGTCTTGGTCAGCGTCACGGGCAGCACCTGCCCGCGAATACCGAGGATGCGCGCCGCCTCGGCGATAGCCAGGTCGGTGGCGCCGGTGATCTCGGTCAGCGCCGTCAGGAAGAGATTGCCGAACGTATGGCCGCTCAAGCCGCGGCCGCGCTGGAAACGGTAGTTGAAGAGATGGCGCAGCATCGCGCTCTGGTGGTCGTCGGGGCAGAGTGCCACCAGGCACTGCCGCACGTCTCCCGGCGGCAGGTGGCCGAACTCGTCGCGCAGGCGGCCGGAGCTGCCGCCGGAGTCGGCCATCGTCACCACCGCGGTGATGTGCGGCGTCAGCCGCTTCAGGCCCACCAGCAGCCGGTGGATGCCCGTGCCGCCGCCGATCACCACGATGCGCGGCCCAGGCGCGCTCTCCTCCACCCCCACTTCCCTCCAGGGCGACCCGCAGCGCAGGCTGTGGCGGCCCGCAGCGCTCTCAAACACGGAGCCGAGCGCGGCGCGAGGCCGCCGTCGTGCCACGGGGCACGGCGACAGCGTGCCGCGGCGCGCGGTGGCGGGCCACGCGGGCGAAGCGTCTGCCTACTTGCGTAAGCCGGCGATGAAATCGTCGATCGGGATGGCCGCCAGTGTCTGGATCTTGATGCTGCCGCGCGAGGCCAGCTCCGCCGAGACTCGCGCGACCGTGTTCAGGTCCGGCGCCTCGACGATGCTGACGAAGTCGTACTGTCCGAGGACGGCGTACTGCGAGACGACGCGCACGCCCAGCTTCTCGATCTCGCGGTTGACCTCGCGGACGCGCTCGGGGTTCTGCTTGATGGTTTTGGCCCCTTCGTCGGTGAGCGAGCTCAACATGATGAACGTCGCCATGGCCCACCTCCCTTGGAATCGGCCGTTGTCGGTGGGGATGCCTCACCCCGCCCCAAAAGCGGTTTCCAGAGGTCGCCTCAGGCGACCTCTGGACGCCCCTTACCGCGCCGGCTCCCGCGCTCGCGGATGAAGCCCTCGCCGGGCCCCTGTTCGTCGCCTGCCGAGCGCCAAGGCGAATCGCCCGCCCCCGGTACGCCCCGCCGCTCGCCTGCGGAGCGACCTTCTGCCCGCTGCCGCGCCGCCGTGCCCGCCCGCACGCCACGCCTCTATTATGCTCCGAGATGCCCCGGTGTGGAACGATGTTTTTGCGCTTGAACATCGCGTCTGCGGCGCTGCGCGTGGCTGGTCGCGCGGAGAGCGCAACGGCCCAAGCGAGCGACTTGACAAAGGTGGTACATAGAAGGTGACGGAGTTCCTCGCGGAGTGCGGTGTTTCCGAACCGGGACGGAGGACTGCCATGGAGCGGGGCGACTCGTTCGAGAACGACCACGACGACGAAGGCCTTGGCGGCCGGCGGACGGCCCCGAGAGCGCCAGAGGCCGACGACGAGACGAGCTGGGGGCCGCTATTGACCGCCGTTGCCGGCATCGCGCTGACGCTCGGCGTCCTGCTCCTTGGCCTCGCGCCGGCCTGGGCGGTCATCGCCACGGTGGTCGTCGTGGCCGTGGTCATCGCCGCGGCCGCGGCGACGGTGTGGGGGGTGCTGCGCCTCCGCCGGCCGACGCACTAGCCGTCCGGGCGGCCCCAGCCACCGCCGCCCGGCGTCTCGACCAGGACGGCGTCGCCGGCTGCGACGTCGACCGTGCCCTTGCCCGGCAGCAGTCGCGGCTCCGCGTCGGGCCGCAGCAGCCAGTTCCGCCCCACGGCGCCCGGCGCGCCGCCTTCCAGGCCGTAGGGCGGGAAGCGCCGCCGCTCGGTCAGCAGCGTCACCGTGGCCGGCGCCAGGAACTCGACCGCCCGCCGTAGCCCGTCGCCACCGCGGTGCCGGCCGGCACCGCCGGAGCCAGGGCGCAGCGCGTACTCGCGGATGCGCACCGGGAAGGCGAACTCCAGCGCCTCGGCCGGCGTGTTCTGCGTGTTGGTCATGTGCACGTGCGCACCGGACATGCCGGCGCGCTGCGCTGAGGCGCCCATCCCGCCCCCGACGGTCTCGTAGTAAGCGTAGTAGCGCTCGCGAAAGGGGTCGTAGCCGCCGTAGGTCAGATTGTTGGCCGTGCCCTGGCCGGCGGCCGGGATGCGCGCGGGCAGCACCGGGGCCAGCGCGCCGAGCAGCACGTCGGTGATGCGCTGCGAGGTCTCGGTGTTGCCGCCGCAGACGCCGACTGGCGGCGTCGCGTTGACCACCGAGCCCAGCGGCGCGACGAGGCGCACCGGGTTCAGACAGCCCTGGTTGGCCGGCACGCGCTCGTCGCTCAGGCAGCGCACCACGTAGAGCGTCGCCGAGCTGGTCACCGCCAGCGGCGCGTTTATGCAGCCGCGGCGCTGGGCATCGCTGCCCGTGAAGTCCACCTCCAGCTCATCGCCGCGCACCGTAACCGCCACCTGGATGCGGATCGGCTGGTCGGTCACCCCGTCGTCGTCGAGGTAGTCGATGAACTCGTAACGCCCGTTTGGGATTGCGGCGATGGTCGCGCGCGTCAGCCGCTCGGCATAGTCGATCAGCGCGGCCATCTGCCGCCGCACCTCGGCCACGCCGTACTTGTTCATAAGCTCGTGCAGGCGCGTCTCACCGACGCGGTGCGCCGCGAGCTGCGCTGCCAGGTCGCCCTGGCGCTCCTCCGGCGTGCGGCAGTTGCGGCAGATGATCTCCAGCACGGCCTCGTTGAGCTGCCCGCGATCGATAATCTTTACGGGCGGGATGATGATGCCCTCTTGGTAGATCTCGGTCGACTGCGGCATCGAGCCGGGGACCATCCCGCCGACATCGGCGTGGTGCGCGCGGCTGGCGACGAAGGCGGCCGGCGTGTCCGTCGGGCCGTCGGGGGCGAAGACCGGCGAGACGACGGTGATATCGGGCAGGTGCGTGCCGCCGAGGAAGGGATCGTTCAGGACGACCACGTCGCCGGGCGCCAGGCGGAAGCGCTCGATGGCCGCGGCGACCGAGAAGGCCATGGCCCCAAGATGCACGGGGATGTGTGCCGCCTGGGCCACCAGTCGGCCCTGGGCGTCGAACAGGGCACAGGAGAGGTCGCGGCGCTCCTTGATGTTCGGCGAGTAGCTCGACCGGATGAGCGCCACGCCCATCTCCTCGGCCACCGAGGAAAAGAGGTTGCGGAAGATCTGCAGCGTGGCCGGGTCGGGCGGAACCTCGCCCCCCGTCCCCTCGCCGGGGCGAGTCGCCTTCGGCGACCTCTCCGCACGCGGAGAGGGGGAGCGGTCGACGTTCGGTGGGGATGCTGGCGCGCCACCAGGCGCAGCAGCGGTGGACAGCGGGGAGAGCAGAGGGGGCGAAGCCCCATCTGCATGATCTCCTGGGAGGGGTGGGGGCGGGCGCCCGGCCTCAGGCACGGCCATCCTCGTGCTCCAGCAGCAGATTCCCGTAGCCGTCCACGCGCGCGGCCCAGCCGGGCGGCACGGCGGTCGTCGCGTCCTCCTGGACGACGACGGCCGGCCCGCCGAAGGCCTG
>JACQUS010000048.1 GCA_016210125.1 Chloroflexota bacterium
CAAGGCCGTCACGAGGTCGCAGCCGTCGTCCATGGTGATCTCGGGTCGGTGCGCTAGCACGGCGGCGATGTGCCGGTAGTAGGTGTCGCGGTCCTCGCCCTTGATGGCGAAAGTCGGGACGCCGTGGTGGACGACGAGCGAAGCGGCCACGTCGTCCTGCGTCGAGAGCGGGTTGCTGGCGCAGAGGACGACGTCCGCGCCTCCGGCCTGGAGCGCCAGCGCGAGGTTGGCCGTCTCAGAGGTGATGTGCAGGCACGCCGAGATGCGTCGCCCGGCCAGCGGCCGCTCGCGCGCGAAGTGCTCGCGGATGAGCCGCAGCACGGGCATCTCGGTTGCCGCCCAGGCGATGCGACGCGCGCCCGCGTCAGCCAGGCCGACGTCGCGCACGTCGTACTGCGTTGCGGAGAGCAAAGCCACAAGGTCCTCCCACACTAGACGATGGCATCGAAGGCCGTGAAGTGGTGGAACTCCTCGTAGCGCTGGCGTACCTCGTCCCAGGAGACGCGGCGCAAGCGCTCAACGCTGAAATCCTCGACCGTGAACGAGGCCACGACGCTCCCATGGATGATGGCTTGCTTGAGCGTGCGCGGCGTGATCTCACCGGCGCGCGCCAGGAAGCCCAGGAAGCCGCCGGCAAAGCTGTCGCCAGCGCCCGTGGGGTCGCGCACATCCTCGAGCGGGTAAGCCGGGGCGACGAAGTAGCCGTACTCGGAGAAAAGCACCGCGCCGTACTCGCCCTTCTTGACGATGAGCGCCCGCGGGCCGAGCTCGAGAATGCGCCGCGCGGCGCGCAGCAGGCTGTGCGTGCCGGCGAACTGGCGCGCCTCGGCCTCGTTCATCAGCACGATGTCGACCAAGCTCATCGCGCTGGCGAGCAGCTCCGGCTTGATGGTGATCCAGAATTTCAAGGAGTCCAACGCTCGCAGCTTCGTGTCCGGCACCTGCTGCAGCACCTCGCGTTGGAGGTCGGGATCGATGTTCGCCATGAACAGGAACTCGCTGTCGCCGTAGGCCGGCGGCATCTTCGGGTGGAAACTGGCGAAGACGTTGAGCTGCGTGTCGAGTGTCTCCGCGGAGTTCAGGTCGAAGTCGTAGCGCCCTGACCAGCGAAACGTCGGGCCGGCGGCGCGCTCCAGACCGGCCACGTCGACGCCGTGCTGGTGCAGCAGCGCGACGTGCTCGGCCGGAAAGTCCTCGCCGACCACGGCGACGAGGCGGACGGGGGCGTAGAGGCGCGCGGCGAGAGAGAAGTAGACGGCCGAGCCGCCGAGAGCCTCCTCGACGCGCCCGAAGGGCGTCTCGACCGTGTCCAGCGCGACGGACCCGACGACCAGGATGCTCACAGACAGCCCGAGGCGCGATGGCGCATGCTCTCTACGACTCCACAAGCCGACGCAGCGAGTCCGCGTACGGCGCGCGAGCGATGCCGCGCTCGGTGATGATGGCCGTGACGTAGCGCGCTGGCGTCACGTCGAAGGCGGGGTGCGCCGCGGCCACGCCGGCCGGCGCAATGCGCACGCCGGCGACGTGTACGACCTCGTCGGGGCTGCGCTCCTCGATCGGGATGTGCTCGCCGGTCGGCACGCTCAGATCCACGGTCGACGTCGGAGCGGCAACGTAGAACGGGACGCCGTTCTCCTTGGCGACCACGGCAACGCCGTAGGTGCCGATCTTGTTGGCCACGTCGCCGTTGGCGGCGATGCGGTCGGCGCCGACGACGACGGCCTGCACCTGCGCTTTCAGGAAGTGCGCCGCCATACCGTCGGTGATCAGGGTGGCCGGGATGCCCTCCTGCACCAGCTCCCAGGCCGTGAGCCGCGCGCCCTGAAGGAAGGGGCGTGTCTCGTCGACGAGCACGTGGAAGCGCTTGCCCTGCTCCCAAGCGGCCCGCAGCACGCCGAGCGCCGTGCCATAGGCCACGGCGGCAAGCGCGCCAGCGTTGCAATGCGTGAGGACCGTACCGCCGTCGGGCACCAGGTCGGCTCCGTGGCGCCCGAGTGCGCGGCACGCGCGCTCGTCGGCCTCGGCCAGGGCGAGCGCGCCGTTGACGACCGCCTGACGGATGGTGGGCACGTCGGCTCCGGCGAGCTGGCGCGCGCGGCTGAGCATCTGCTCGACGCCCCACGAGAGGTTGACCGCCGTCGGCCGCGTCGCCCGCAGCACACGGCCGGCACCCGCCAAATCGGCGAGCAAGGCCCCCCCGTCGCGGGCCTCGCTGCGGACGGCCGCCAGGGCGATGCCGAAGGCAGCGGCAACCCCCAGCGCCGGCGCGCCGCGCACGCGCATGCCGCGAATGGCAGAGGCCAGCTCATCGACGGTCTCGCACACGACGATGGCCAGCTCGTGCGGCAGGCGCGTCTGGTCGATCAGGCGGACGCGGCCGGCGTCCCACCAGATGGTACGCATGGCGGTGCTCGTGGCCACGGTCACGGTGCTCTCCTGGGGCCGCCGAGGCGCAGTATAGCATACGGCCAGTCGTCAGGACAAACCGCTAGTACAAGGCCTCGTTAGCACGCTCGTGGGCGTGGCCGACGAGCCGCCGCTCGA
>JACQUS010000411.1 GCA_016210125.1 Chloroflexota bacterium
GCCCGCGCGTGCGATCGGTTGTGCTGAAGGCGTTGGAGTCCTCGTCCCAGCGGCCTTCGACGGTCGGCGCGCTGAAGGCGTAGCGCGTGGCGTGGATGACGTTGTTGCGCAGGTAGAACGCCTCGCTGGCTGCGCCGCCGCCGGCGAACTGCCCGCTGCCGTCGACGTCCGGGCGGTCGGTCCAGAACGTGTTGTGCAGCACGTAGATGCGCGCGGTCGGCTGGCTGCTGCCGGAGTACTTGAAGTAGAGCGACGCGACGCCCGCGTCGCCGAGGCGGTCGCGGCCCACGCCGTCGGCGCCAATGCGCCAGGCCTGGTTGCGGAACAGGTAGACCGGCCCGTACTGCACCGGCCCGGTAGAGAGGACGACCGCGGCGCGCTCGACGCGGTTGCGCCAGATGCGCAGGTTGATGCTCTGGCGCTCCGGCTCGAAGGCGTCGTCGGCGACGTTGCGGATCAGGTTGTCCTGGATGTCCATATCCATGCCGGCGTAGCGGTCGAAGTCCGCTTGCTCGCCCGGCCCGAGGCCGTTGAACGTGCCGTCGATGACGTTGTAGCGCACGACCACGCGCTGCGCGCCGCCACGCCCGCCGACGGCGGTGCTTTCGCTTTGCTCGCCGATGCGATCGAAAGGATAGTCGCTGCCGTCAGCGTTCTTCACGTACAGCTTGACGAAGGGCCAGGGTATCGCCGGGTCCGCGGCCGGGTCTGCACTCCACAGGTTGCTGTCCCTGAAGACGTTGCGCTCCACGACGTGGTCGCCGCCGTAGACCGCTGGCGGACCCGGCGCGCCGCGGAAGGACACGCCCAAGAGATTTCCGGCGAAGAGGGCGTGGTCGACGATGCCGCCGGTGGCGGCGGCATCGAAGACGACGGCCTCACCGAAATGGCGCAGCTCGAAGCCAGAGATACGCACGTTGGGCCCGTTGACGCGGAGGCCACGGCCATTGCCGGCGCCGACGTAGAGATCGTTCGGGTTGGCGTCGCCCGGTAGCCGCAGGTAGATGTCCTCGCCATCGACGTAGAAGCCGTAGCTATAGGTCAGGTTGGCGTAAAGCTTCTCGGCCCAGCCGGCCGGAGTCCGCAGGTCCGGCCCGGCGGCCTTCCAATGCGCCGCGCGGCGCGGTAGGTCGGCCCGCGTAGCGGCGTAGCCGAGCTGCGTCGCGCCGGCCGTGCCGCTACGCGCCCAGCGCCAGACGCGAAAGGTGCGCCCAGTGGCCGGGCCGACGAGCGCCACCTGCTGCCAGCGACCCTCGCCGGCGGCCGCGACGGCGCCGCCCTCGACCACGCTGCGCTGCCCGAGGTTCAGCGGCGCGCCGTCGTCGCCCACCGCTGGGTACTGCGCCACGAGGTCCAGCGGCTGCGTGCGGACCGTGCGCGGCGCGCGGTAGTAGCCCGGCCCGACCTGCACGACCGCACCGGGCGGGGCGGCGACGAAGGCCTTCTCCAGCGTGCGCCAGGCCGTGGCCGGACCGCGGCCGTCGGCGTTGTCGAAGCCGCCCGCGCGGACGTAGTGCGTCGGCGCCAGCGCGCTGGCCGGGGGGATGCTCTCGGCGCGCGTCGCTATGGTGGCCTGCACTGCCGCCGGCCCGAGGACGCCATCCGGGTCGCCGAGAGTCACGCGCACGGTGTAGAGCTCCCCCGGCTCCAGAAGCAGCGCCGAGCCGTAGAACGCCGCCGGGTTCGGGGCGGCGACGCGCCAGAGCGGCAGACCGCGCCGCCACTCGGTCTCGCCCGCCTTCCTGAACTCCAGAGTCGCCGTCCCATTGGCGTTGGTGTCACCGGCATACCTGAGCTCGACGCCGACGCTGCTGAATGTCGCCGCGAGGCGTAGCTGCCCGGGGACCAGCGCGTGCGGATTGCCCGACGGCGGCGGGATCGCGTCGCTGGCCGGCTGCACGACGACCGGCGGCGTGCCGGCCTGCTTGCGCACGATGGGCAGGGAGACCGTCCCCGCGCGGGCCTCGGCGGCCGGCCTCTCGGCATGGGCGGGCGCGCTGCCCAGCGCTGCCGGGCCGGAGCCGTCTTCGATGCGCCTCCCCGCGCCTTGGGGCCGCTGCGCCGGCGCCGACTGCGCGGCGCCAGCGGGCGGCGAGTGGCTTGGCAGAAAAAGGGCCGGGCCGGCGGCAGCGAGGCGGCCGACCAGCCGCGCCGCGTGGGGCGCATGGAGCGTCAGGGCGGCCAGCCCAACGGCCAGGAGGGCGAGCGCGACCCAGGCGCGCCGGGGCCAGCGTGCACCGAGGTCGGCGGTCCTCGCCAGACTAGCGAGGAGCGCTACGCCCACTACGACGAGCGCGATCTCGAGCACTTGGGCGCCGACGTGGCGCAACGAAGCGTGCGCGGCGACCGTGATTAACAGCGCTACGTCGGCCCCTGTGTCGCGTGCGAGCTGACGGACGGAGACCAGGTCGAGTACGAGCGCGGCGCCGAGCACAACCTGGACGAGTCCGAGCAACAGCGTGGCGAGGCGTGTGCGCACGTGGCCCTCTCGTCGGAGCGCTGGAGCGAGCCGGCGCGCTCGTCGCCGCGTGCTAGCACGCACCTTCGGCCGATCCTCAGCGCCCGTGTGCAGTGTAGGCGAGCGCGCGGGGTGGGATCGTAGCGCAGCGGTAAAGAAGGTGTTGAATCCGACGAGGGTTCGGCCCCATGGCCGGTCGGCCAATCTCAACATCTTTTCAATGCCCCGACAACCTCCGAGCAATAGGGGGCTTGGCACAATGCAACAGGCAGGTGGCCGGGAGGATGGCGACCGGGTTCTGGCGGCGGTGGCGGTGACAAAGCGACATATCTACCGCGATCTCGGTAGAACGTCTACCGCGAATAGGGGACAACGGCGTGACGCCGGCCCACGTGCTGCGATGTAGAGGGGAGTCGCAGCCGAGGGGAGCGTCGCCCGCCTGACGTACGAGCGTCGAGATACAAGTGTCGAGAGAGGAGCGATCGGTGCGGGCGCTGGTGACCGGCTGCGCGGGCTTCATCGGCTCGCACCTCTGCGAGCGGCTGCTCGCTCAGGGGCACGAGGTCGTCGGCGTCGACGCCTTCACCGACTACTATCCTCGGGCGCGCAAGGATGCGAATCTGAACGTGCTTCGCGAAGCGCCACGTTTTTTACTGCGGGAAGCCGACCTGGCGGTTGCGGACCTAGCGCCGCTGCTCGCCGGGATCGACGTGGTCTTCCACCAGGCGGCCCAGCCCGGCGTCAGGGCGAGTTGGGGAAGCGCGTTCGACACCTACGCCCGCAATAACGTCGTCGCGACGCAGCGGCTGCTGGAGGCCGTGAAGGGGCGGCCGCTGAAGAAGTTCGTGTATGCGTCGTCCTCGTCGGTGTACGGTGACGCCGAGTCGTTCCCGACCCCGGAGACGGCCCTGCCGCGCCCGGTGTCGCCCTACGGCGTGACGAAGCTGTCCGGCGAGCAGCTTGTCTACCTCTACTGGCGCAACTACGGGCTACCGACGCTCGCGCTGCGCTACTTCACGGTCTATGGTCCGCGCCAGCGCCCGGATATGGCCTTCCATCGCTTCATCCGCAGCGCGCTCGCCGAACGGCCGATCCAGGTCTACGGCGACGGCGAGCAGACGCGCGATTTCACGTTCGTCAGCGACGCTGTAGCCGCGAATGTCACCGCCGCGGCGAGCTCGGCGGCGGGCGTGGCGGTCAACATCGGCGGCGGTAGCCGCGTGTGCCTGAACCAGGTGATCCGCGTGCTAGAAGCGCTACTACGGCGGCGCATAGGCGTCACGCACGTCGCCCCCCAGCGCGGAGACGTGCGTCACACCTCGGCCGACATCCGCTTGGCGGCCGAGGTGCTGGACTATGCGCCGACGGTCGATCTCGAGGCAGGCTTGGCGGCGGAGGTGGAGTGGTTGGCGAGCCACAATCCGCCTGAGGGTTAGACGCCTATGGGAGCGAAAACGGCACCGAGCGACCTACACAGCAGGGCGACACGACTCGCGCCCGACCAACTCGCCGTCCTCGCCCACGAGCTGCGTACCCCGCTGGCCACGATGCACGCGACCGTCGAGCTGCTCACTGACTTCCCGACGCTCACCTGCGACGACGCCGCGCGCTTGCTCAGTCGGCTCAACCGTGGCCTGGCGTGGCTCGAGACGCTCGTCGAGAACCTGGCGACCTGGGCCGCGGATACCAACGGTTACGTGCCGCTCCAGCGCGCGCCCGTCTCGCTGCGCGACTGCATCGACCTCGCGGTGGCCATCGTGCAGCCCTTTCTCGACCGGAAGCATCAGCGCCTCGACCTATGCGCGCCACTGCCGGGGCCGCGCGTCAGCGCCGACCTGAACCGCCTCGCGCAGGTGTTGGTCAACCTGCTAAGCAACGCCAGCACCTACAGCCCCTGGGAGGAGGTCATCGACCTCGCCGTCTCTGTGAGCCCCGACTGGGTCCACCTCCGTGTCACCGACCGTGGCCCCGGGATACCCGTCGAGGAGCAGCAGCACATCTTCACGCGCTTCGGGCGCGGCTCCACCGTGGCCGAGCGCCGCTCGGGTGGTCTGGGCCTCGGCCTTTACATCGTCAAGACCCTAGTCGAGCTACACGGCGGCCAAGTCGGCGTGGACAGCACGCCGGGCCACGGCGCCTCGTTCTGGTTCAGCCTGCCGGCGTTGCGCCTTGCGCCGGCCCTAGCGCTGCGCGGACCGGCGCGCGCGAGGCCGCGGCTGGCGCGCAGCCATAGCAACGGGAGGACCCATGAAAGTTCTGCTCGTCGATGACGACACCGACTTGCTCGACGTGACGGCGTACGCGCTGCGGCGCGAGGGTTTCAATATCATCGTGGCCACCGACGGCGCGCAAGCCGTGCGGCGCTGGGAGAGCGATCACCCCGACCTCGTCGTGCTCGACGTTGGCCTGCCGCGCGTCAGCGGCTTCGAAGTCTGCCGGCGCATCCGCCAGGGCGGGCAGACGCCGGTCATCCTGCTGACGGCGCTGCACGACGACGACCACGTGGTGCAGGGCTTCCGCCTCGGCGCCGACGACTACGTGACCAAGCCGTTCTGCCCGCGGCAGTTGGCGATGCGCATTCGCGCCGTCTGGCGGCGCGGAGCCGGCGACGGCCGCCCCGAGCCGGTGCGCGAGCTGCACGCCGGCGACCTGACGCTCGATGTCGAGGGTCACGAGGTGAAACGTGGCGAGCAGATGGTCCGCCTCACGCCGCTGGAGTTCCGCATCCTGCACATCCTGGCGAGCAATCCCGGCCGCGTGGTCAGCGCGACTCGGCTCGTCGAGTACGCCTGGGGGTACGACGGCGGCGACGTCTCGCTGCTCAAGACACACATCTGCCACATCCGCAAGAAGCTTCTCTTGGAGCGCGGGGGGCAGGGCGACATCTCGGCCGTGCCCGGCGTCGGCTACCGGCTGACCGCCGCGCGCACCGAGGAGTCCTGACCCGCTCACTCGCGACACCACCGCGACGCGCCGGCGGCGTGTGCTATCCTGGGGTGATAGTTCGCCAGGAGGAGCACGCTGCCGCCGGCCTACGGTCTCTCGTTCGGTGTTAGCCCGCGCGAGCCCTTCGCCCGCGCCGTCGCCCTGGCCCAGCAGGCCGAGGCCAGCGGGTTCGACGCCATCTGGGTCATCGAC
>JACQUS010000412.1 GCA_016210125.1 Chloroflexota bacterium
ACCCTTCTCTTTTAGACGCTTCAGCGCGACCGGCAAACTCTTCCCAATACAGTAATCTGAACGGCCCGTTTTGCCGTGTCCACCGGTTTGAGCCGGAAGTTGTGTTCCTTCAGACGTACTTGGACATCCTTCGAGATCAGACCAACATAGCGTTTGCCGTTCGAAATGCTTTCCAGGACGTAGACTCGAAATGTCAAAACGGTTCTAACCTCGGCTGGGACGCCCGGATGCACATGAGCGCTGGTCGCCTGTGGCCGGCCGGGCGTGCTGGGCCTGTTCGCCCTAGCGACGGCCATTCCCGCGCTTTTCCTCGTCGTCGCCCCACGGCTCCCCAAGACGCCGCCGTCCCGCGCCCCGGGCGCCCCAAGCGCCGCCGCGCCTCAGCGGCCCAGCGCCGGTCGGCCGATGGCCCTGCTCGTCGCGGTCATCGCCTCGCGGCAGTGGGCGCAGGCCAACCTGCTCACCTTCGTCCCGCTCTACGTGGTCACCTACCTGCATGAGTCCCCGGCGCTGGCCAGCCAGCTCCTGGCGGTGCTCAGCCTCGGCAGCGTCGTCGGCACGCTCGTCGCCGGGCGGCTCGGCGATCGCTTCGGGCCGCGGCCGGTCATCGCGACCTCGCTCTTCGTCGCCACGCCGCTCCTGCTGCTGCTCTTCGTCGTCGCCGGCCCGGCCATGTTCGCCGTCATCTTCCTCGCCGGCGCTGCGCTGGTGATGGCCCTCTCGCTGAGCGTCGTGCTCGCGCAGGCCTACATGCCCGAGCGCACGGCGCTGGCCGCCGGCCTGACGCTCGGCCTCGGCGTCGGCCTGGGGGGTGTCGGCAGCGCGGTCCTCGGCGGCGTCGCCGACGCCATCGGCCTCGGCCGGACGGTCGGCCTCTTCTGGCTGGCGCCGCTCCTCGGCGCGCTGCTCAGCCTGGCGCTGCCCAGCGCGGCGCGGGCGACGAGGGGCAGCGACCAGAAGTGACCCATAGGGTTGCTTATGCCCACGCAGGTATAGTACATTAGCGGTATAAGACAGAATGGAACGTTTGTTCTATCTCAGGCGCTCCGAAGCATGGGACTTACGTCGGCCTCGTGACGTGTATCGCATAGCTGCACAGGGAGGGTGACCGATGTCGCTAGAAAGAAAGGATTGGGCGCTGTTGGCTATCGCGGCAGCCAAAGGCGAGCCGGTTTCTCCCGTACAGCTCCAAAAGTCGCTGTTCCTGTTAGGACGCGAGCTTGGCAATCTGGTCGGCGAGGAGTTCTATGAGTTCGAGCCGTACAATTACGGACCATTTGCCATTGCGGTGTATCAGGATGCGGAGGAACTTGCTGAAGAAGCGTTGATCACGATAACGCGCCCGCCGCACTCGCGGTACAATAAATACCGTGCAACGGCGGCGGGGCTTGAGGAGGCCGCGCGTATTCGCGACCAAGCCCCGGCCAGGGCGGCAGCGTACCTGGACAAAGCCGTCGCGTGGGCACGGCGTTTGTCCTTCAGCGAATTAGTGCAGGCCATCTACGCCAAGTATCCTGAGACTCGAGTGAACAGCGTATTTGGGTGAAACGCGCGTGACGCTCATCGTCGGGGTCAAGTGCACTGACGGCATAGTGCTTGCTGCCGACAGCGCCGCCACCTTGGGCGCGATCGGTGATTCGACCATCGTGCAGAATTCTGCTTCGAAGTTGAAGGTCGTAGACAGCTGCCTCATAGTTGGCACATCGGGTTCCATCGGGTTGGGCCAGCGAATTGCGTTCGAGGTTGAGAGGCTCTGGAACCAAAAAGCCTTTTCAGGCACGCCACCCACGACGGCAATGGTCATTCTTGGGGGCGCATTCAAGCCGCACCTTTCGATGGAGGCTGTGGCCACACGTGAGTTCATACCGCTGATCGGCGCAGGCGCAGCGGCGAGGAGTGCGCTGTCGCACACGCTCGTGGCCATGACCGTATCCAAGCGTCCCTGTCTTTTCCAGTTCGACCACCAAGGAGCCCCTGAGGAGGCGAGCGAAGACCTACCCTTTGTGAGCATCGGCAACGGCCAACGCATTGCCGATCCGTTCCTGGCATTCATACGGCGAATCTTCTGGCCAACGGACCTGCCGAGCGTGACGGAAGGCGTGTTTGCGGCCGTGTGGACGTTAGACCACTGCATCGAGACGCACCCTGGCGGCGTCAATGGCCCGGTGCACGTTGCGGTCATCGAGGCAAGGAAACCCGGCGAGTGGATAGCACGACATCTCGCAGAGCCGGAAGTGGTAGAGCACCGCCAAGCCATTGACGCCGCCGAAAGCAGCCTGCGACAATTCCGGGCGTCGCTTGCGCCCAGCCCAGCCTCGGTGGTAGGCAACGCTCCTCCAACCCCCTAACAGGGTAACGCGGCGTCCGTATGAGTCAGGAGGTGTCCTGAGACGGGCTGCCTACCGTTAGGAGCTTGCTCTGCGCCCCTAACGCCGAATCGCGTTTCGCCGTATACCCCTGAGGATTTCGCTTCATCGAGTAGCCGCTTAGCAAGCAGCCGCCACGGTTCCCGCCCATCCCGGCGCACGTTGACAGCCTGCGGCGCCCGGCCTAAGCTCAGCTTGCCAGCGGCGAGCAGGAGGTCGACGTGGCCACCGCCCTACGCCACCAGCTCCGTGAGGTCGACGGCGTGCTCTGGCACTGGGTCGAGGCTGGCAGCGGCGACCCCGTCGTGCTCCTGCACGGCATCCCCGAGAGCTGGTACTGCTGGCACGGCGAAATCCCCGCGCTGGCGCAGCAGTTCCGTGTCCTAGCGATCGACCTCAAAGGCTACGGGCAGTCGGACAAGCGTGACGGCGACTACTCGGCCACCAACATCGCGCGCGAGCTGCTGCGCCTGCTCGACGAGCTGGGCATCGCGCGCTTCCGGCTCGGCGGCCACGACTGGGGCAGCCTGGTCGGCGACCGCATCGGCGCGCAGGCGCCGGAGCGCGTCGTCCAGTACGTGCGCGCCTCCATCTCGACGCACGTCTACGACCCGCGGAACTCGCTGCACCATCTGCGCTACCAGGCCGACCCGGCGGCGGCAGCCCGCCTCTTCAGCAGCCCGGACGCCTACGTGCGCGTCTGGTTCGAGAGCTCGTGCAGCCCGGCCACACGGCCCGGCGAGCTGGAGATGGCGCGCATCGTCGAGGAGTTCGGCTATCCCGGCGTTGGCGAGGCCGTGGCGCGGTACTTCCGCGACCTGCGCAAGAACCCGCCCATGGACTTCTCGAAGCTGACCTTTCCGGTGCTGATCGTCGCCGGCGAGCACGACCCGCGCCAACCCTTGAGCTACCTCGAGGGCGTGCAGGACCAGATCCCCGGCCTCGACGCGGTCTTGGTGCTCGACTGCGGCCACTTCGTCACCCACGAGCGGCCGGCCGAGATGGCCCAGGCGATGCTGCTGTTCTACAACCACATGCTCGGCGCCGGAACCCGCCTGTTCGACCGCACGCGCGAGCTGGGCCTGCCGACGCGCCCGAAGGGCTCGCTCGACGCGCAGCCGCGTGGCATGACCTGGTAGTCCACGGAGGAGCCCGCTTGGCCACCACCCTCGACCCGCTGGCGATGCCGCGGCTGGAGAGCCGCGTCGACCGCGCGCGCCCGGACTTCCGGGAGAGCCGCGCGCTCTGGCAGGGCCTCGTGGCCCAGCTCCGCGAGCGCATCGCCCTCGTCCAGCGCGGCGGCGGCGCGGCGGCCATCAAGCGCCACAAGGCCCGCGGCAAGCTGCTGGCGCGCGAGCGCGTCGAGCGGGTGCTCGACCCCGGCACGCCGTTCCTCGAGCTCAGCCCCTTGGCGGCCTGGGGCATGTACGACGGCGAGGCCCCGGCGGCCGGGATCATCACCGGCGTGGGCGTCGTCTGCGCGCGCGAGGTGGTCATCGTCGCCAACGACGCGACGGTTAAGGGCGGCACCTACTACCCGATGACCGTCAAGAAGCACCTGCGCGCTCAAGAGGTGGCGCAGCAGAACCATCTGCCGTGCATCTACCTCGTCGACTCCGGCGGGGCCTTCCTGCCGCACCAGGCCGACATCTTCCCCGA
>JACQUS010000432.1 GCA_016210125.1 Chloroflexota bacterium
CAACGAGGGCCGCGATGTGCAAGCGAGAGTCCGGCGCTGCGCGCCGCTGGGCGTCGTTTTGAGACCTGGCGCTCGCCGGCGGTCCGCCGGTGCGTGAGGCCGGGTGGTACGATAGACGCGATGGCCGGCCGGCGGTGGCCGACCCGGCGGCGGCCGTCGCCGCGCTGGTGGCCGCGGAGGTGCCGCGGGCTGCGCCGTTCGCGATGGCCGCGGAGTCGCCGCTGCTGCTGCGCCTGACCTTCGACGACGCAGGACTGCGCGCCCGCTACCGCGCGGCGCTGGCGGCCGAGCACGCGCCGCTCGCCGCGGCGGACGATTCGCTGCGCATCGGCTTCGGCTGCCGCCCGTGGTTTGGCGCCGCGGAGGTCGAGACGGTGGCATTGCAGATTGTCAAGGTGACGCACCATCTGGGCACAGGCGACGGCGGTGACTGACGACGAGGAGATCAGACCGATCCGCCGCCGGGGGCTGCGGACCGGGTTTACCACCGGAACCTGCGCGGCCGCGGCGACGAAGGCGGCCGTGCTCGCTCTGCTCAGCGGGCAGGTGCCGTGCACGGTGACCGTGTCGCTGCCCATCGGCCGTGAGGCGACCTTCAGCCCACACCGCGTCGAGCAGCAAGGCGAGAGCCTTCTGTGCTCGATCATCAAGGACGCCGGCGACGACCCCGACGTGACCCACGGCGCCGAGATCTGCGCGCGGGTCTGGTGGCGCGAGTCGCCGGGTCTCGAGCTGCGCGGCGGCCCGGGCGTCGGGACGGTCACGCGACCCGGCCTCGGTCTGGAGGTCGGCGGGCCGGCGATCAATCCGGTGCCGCGGCGCATGATCACGCAGGTGGTCGAGGAGGTGTGTGGCGGCGCCCTCGGCGGGCGGGGCCTGGTGGTCGAGATCTCCGTGCCGCGCGGCGAGGAGATAGCCCGGAAGACGCTCAATGCCCGCCTAGGCATCCTCCGCGGCATCTCGATCCTCGGCACGAAGGGCATCGTGCTCCCGTACTCGACGGCCTCGTGGCGGGCCAGCGTCGAGCAGGCGATCGACGTTGCCGCGGCGAACGGGCAGGAGCACATTGTCCTGACCACCGGCGGCCGGAGCGAGAGGTTCGCGCAGGCGCTGCTGCCGCTGCCCGACATGGCTTTCGTCGAGATGGGCATCTTCACCGGGCACGCGCTGAAGCGCTGCGCGCAGCGCGCGATTCGCCGCGTCACGCTCGGCGGGATGATCGGCAAGTTCTCGAAGCTGGCGCAGGGCCATTTTCAAACGCACGTGGCGGGCAACCAGGTCGACGCGGTCTTTCTGGCCGGCTTGGCGGCGGCCGAGGGCGCGCCGGACGCCCTGGTGGCGGAGATGCGACAGGCCAACACGGCGCGGCACTTCCAGGAGCTGGCGCAGGCGCACGGGCTGCGCGGCGTGTTCCCATGCCTGTGCCGGCTCGTGGTCGAGCGCTGTTCGGGCTACGTTCACGGTCGGCTTGGCGTCGAGGCGATCATGTTCGACTTCGACGGGGCCGTACTGGGCCGCGCCGCCGCTGCGGCGCCGGGGCTATGACCCGGCTGCGACGCACGCTCGCCCGCGTGCTCAGCGGCGTCGCCGACCGTACGATCCGCTGCTGTGGGAGCTCGTGAGGTGGTGCCGCACAAGATTCACGTCGTGGGCATCGGCGATGACGGGCCGGCCGGGCTGACGCCGGCGGCCCGCGCGGTGGTCGCCTCCGCAGACGTGCTCGTCGGCGGCCGGCGGCACCTGGGGTGGTTCGCCGACGCGCCGGCGGAGAAGATCGTGCTCGGCGCCGATGTCGCGGCGGCGCTCGACCGCGTCGCCGCCGAGCACGAGCGCCGGCGCGTCGTCGTACTCGCGTCCGGCGATCCGCTGCTCTACGGTATCGGCGCCGCGGTATTGGAGCACTTCGGGCCGGAGGCGGTGGAGGTCGTGCCGCACGTCAGTGCGGTGCAGCTTGCCTTCGCGCGCCTCGGCCGGCCGTGGCACGACGCTCGGGTGGTAAGCGCGCACGGGCGCTCGGCCGAGGCCGTGCGGCGCGCCGCCTGGCAAGGCGGACTGCTCGCCGTGCTGACCGACGAGGTGAACACGCCGGCGCGCATCGCCGCGACGCTGCTGGCCGATGGCGTGCCGGATGGCCCGGCCTG
>JACQUS010000473.1 GCA_016210125.1 Chloroflexota bacterium
ACCATGGGGCGTGCCGTACGGCGCCTCGGGCGCCAGTGCTATACTGCCGGCCAAGTCGCGGCCCCGGAGCACACGCCTCCGGAGCACACGCCCCCGGAGCACACGCATGGAGCGACCGCTGCCCTTCGCCGGGCTCCAAGTCCTCGACGTCGCGCAGATCCTCGCCGGGCCGGCCTGCGCCATGGTGCTGGGCGACATGGGCGCTGAGGTCGTCAAGATCGAGCCGCCCGGCGGTGGCGAGCTCAGCCGCACGATGGGCACCCTGTTCTACGCCGGCGAGTCGAGCACCTTCCTCGCGCTCAACCGCAACAAGAAGAGCGTGACACTGAACCTGAAGACCGACGCCGGCCGGCGCATCTTCTTCGAGCTCGCCGCGCGCGCCGACGTGGTCGTGGAGAACTTTCGTCCCGGTGTGGCCGACCGGCTGGGCATCGGCTGGAGCGCGCTCGCGCTGCGCAACCCGCGGCTGATCTACTGCGCCGTCTCGGGTTACGGCCAGAGCGGGCCGTACCGCGACCTGCCGGGCGTGGACCCGCTGCTCCAGGCGCGCTCAGGGATGATGAGCGTTAACGGCGAGATCGACGGGCGGCCGCTCAAGATCGCCACGCCGGTCCCGGATTTCAACGCCGCCATGCTCGCCGCCTACGGTGTGGCCGTGGCCCTCTACGAGCGCGAGCGTACCGGCCTTGGCCAGCGCGTCGAGGTCTCGCTGCTCGACGCGGCCATCTTTGGGCTGCTCCCCCGTGAGTGGGACTACTTCGCCACCGGCGTCCCTCCGCGTCGCCTGGGCGGTCGCCACGCGCAGCTCGTGCCCTACGAGACCTACCGGTGCGCCGACGGGCGCTTCATCTTCGTCGGCGTGCTCAGCGACCCCATGTGGCCGCGTTTCTGCACCGCCGTGGACCGACCCGACCTGCGCGACGACCCGCGCTTCGCCGACAACACCTCGCGCGTCGAGCACCGCGCGGCGTTGGAGCCGATCGTCGACGCGCTCTTCGCCCAGCGACCTTCGGCGGACTGGCTCGCGGCGCTCCAGGCGCAAGACGTGCTCTCTGCGCCGGTCAACGACTTTGCCGAGGCGCTAAGCGACCCGCAGGTGATGCATAACGAGATGGTCGTTACCGTGGAGCACCCGATCGGCGGGCCGATCAAGGTGCTCGGCGTGCCGGTTAAGCTGAGCGCCACGCCAGGCGCGGTCCGCACGCCACCGCCCCGCCTGGGCGCAGACACGGCCGACGTGCTGTCGCGGCTCGGCTACAGCGCGGGGGACGTCGAGCGCCTGCGGGCCGAGGGGGTGATCTGAGCCTCTTGGCGCGGTTTGTGGCCGCTGGCGCCCCTATGCTACACTCGGCCCAGATATAGGCGAGACTAGCCCTCCCGATGGGTGGAGTGTTGCATTATTCGACGCGCCGCCTGTTACGGCTCGCCGTAGCCCTCGCGGCGGTCGTTGCGCTCTTCATCCCGCTGCATGGTGCGCACGCCCAGGCACCCGTGCAGGTGGTCTTGGCCGACGAGGGACTCGACGCGGCCGGGCGGTGGTTCCAGCGCTTCCGCATCACGATCGGCCCAGGGGGCTCGCTGACGCTGGCCTCCGAGATGCTTTTCGGCGACCAGCTTCACGCCGATGAGCTCTTCACCGCGGCGAAGCAGGCCAACCCGGCCCTGGTTATGCCGTCCAACATTCCGGTCGGGCAGGAGATCGTCCTGACCGTCGACCCACGGAGCACCTATCTCATCCGCGAGCGCAGCGTGGACCAGACGCGCCAGACGCGGCGCCTCGTGTACACCAACGGCGCTCAGCGGACGATCTACTTGGGCACGCGCACTGGCGTACTCCAGGAGATCGTCTTCCCGAACGACCGCCCGGCCCGCGAGTTCGTGTACGCGGACGACCAGGGGCAGTTCGCGGTCGCCTCCGGCGGCCGCGTCGTCGACTACGTCTACGCCGGGGGTGAGCTCTTCGGCGAAGTCGTCGGCCAGCTCTTCGGCGACGCATCCGTGCTCGCCATGCAGAACTTCATCGTGCAGACCGGCTGGGACCCCAACCGCTGGCCCCCACCGCAAAACGAGCGGCGACGCCTGGTCGTCGGTCCCGCCGAGCAGTACCGCGACGAGCGCCCGGCCCCGCTCTCGCTTCAGGATGTCCCGCCGCAGTCGCGGGCGGCCCTCCAGCAGCAGCTTGCTGAGCGCGCGCGCCTCGGCCTCTATGCCACGGCGTTCGACGGCACACGCGTCACCTACCGCGCGCTGATCACCGATCCGGCCGTCACGGCCAAGCGCGTCGCCGCCGCGCTGTACGGTGACGAGGCGCGCTGGCTACAGGTCGCCAAGGTGACCGGGCTGGAGGTCGAAGAGGAGCGTGTCAAGGGTCTGCCACCGGGCACCGACCCGATACTCCTCGGCCGCAGCTTCGCCCTTGTCGTCGACCTGGCCGAGGAGCGATTCCCGGCCGGCCCGCCGCGCCAGGAGGGCGGCCGGCGCATCACCGCGCTACGCAACGGGACCGTCGTCGAGGACTACCCGATCGAGCGGCAGGCAAAGGCCGGCCTTGCGCGCATCGTCCGCTACCCGAGCGGCTACAAGCGCATCGTCTATCGCCCTGACCCGCTCTGGCTCTTCGCGCTCGACTTCATGCACTTCCAGGGCGCGTTCCTGCGCGGTGCGACGCGCGACGAGAGCGTCCGCGACCGCCAGGGCCGCGGCTTCACCGCCCAGGTGCTCTGGCTGCTCCTGCGCGACCTGCCGCGCGAGGGCGACGTCGAGCCGCTTGAGCTGACCATCAGCGACGCCGAGCGCGGCAAAGTGCTCGACGTGGTGACGCGGCCGCGCGCCGTCGCCGAGGGCGAGCCGCCGGCCTGGCTGGCGCCATTGCAGGAGCAGCCGGCCCTCGCCGCCGCCGGAGCGACACTAGCTGTGGCGCTGCTGCTGGCCATCGTCTTCGGTCTGCTGCGCCGGCCCATTGGCGCCGGGACGCGCATCGCCCTCGCCCGACGACGCCCGAGCCGGCGCTAGGCCAACGGAGGCATACGGAGGCCCACGTGACCGTCCGCGTCCGTATCGCGCCCTCGCCGACGGGCGATCCGCACGTCGGCACCGCCTACATGGCGCTGTTCGACCTCGCTTTCGCGCGCCAGCACGGCGGGCATTTCATCCTGCGCATCGAGGACACCGATCGGACGCGCTACGTGCCCGAGTCCGAGCAGCTCATCTTCGAAACGCTGCGCTGGCTGGGGCTCGACTGGGACGAGGGGCCCGACAAAGGCGGCCCCTACGGCCCGTACCGCCAGTCGGAGCGCCTCGAGCTCTACCGCCGGGCCGCTAATGACTTGCTCGCCAAGGGAGCCGCGTACCACTGCTGGTGCACGCCCGAGCGGCTGGATCACGTGCGCAAGGAGCAGCAACGGCAGAAGCTACCGCCAAAGTATGACCGCCTCTGCCTCGGAAAGACACGCGAGGAGCGCGCCCGCCTGCCGGGCTTCACGGAGCGCGCCGTCATCCGCCTGCGCGTGCCCGACGAGGGCAGCACGGCGTTCGACGACCTGATCCGCGGGCCGAT
>JACQUS010000413.1 GCA_016210125.1 Chloroflexota bacterium
CGCTGTCGAAGCGCTCTCCTCGCTCCGGCGCGTATGCTACCAATCAGCGGGTGGTTTGTCCAACGCGACCCGGCGTATCATCGGCGGCAAGGCACAACCTGAGAGGAGAACCGCCGGCCATTGAGACGCGTCATCGTCGTCGGCTCGTGCAACGTGGACTACACGGTCGAGACGGAGCGGCTGCCCACGCCAGGGGCGACGGTCCTCGGCGCGGCATTCCGCAGCGCCCTCGGCGGCAAAGGGGCCAACCAGGCCGTCGCCGCCGCCCGCCTGGGCGCTCAGGTCCGCATGGCCGCCCGCGTCGGCGCCGACGCCGCCGGAGAGGCACTGCTGTCTGCCCTGCTGCGCGCCGGCGTGGCCACGAGTGCCGTGGCACGCGACCCGCGGACGCCGACCGGCGTGGCGCTGATCGTCGTCGACCGCGCCGGGCAGAACCTGATCGCCGTGGCGCCGGGGGCGAACGGCCGGCTCAGCGCGCGCGATGTGGCGCCGGCCCTTGCCGACCTGGCGCCAGCCGACATCGTGCTGGCGCAGTTGGAGGTGCCGATCGCGGCCGTGCTGGCGGCCTTCCGTGCTGCGCGGCGGTCGGGCGCGGCGACGCTGCTGAACGCCGCACCGGCGCTGCCGGCCAGCGCGCTGGCGGTGCTCCTGCGCCTCACCACCGTGCTCGTGGTCAACGAGGACGAGGCAGCAGCGCTCGCCGGCGTGCCGATTGAGGGCTGGTCCACGGCCCGCGCGGCCGCCGGCGCGCTGCTTGGCCTGGGGCCGGCGCTGGTGGTTGTGACACTCGGGGCTAAGGGCGCCCTGGCGGTGACGGCCACCGAGGAAATCGCCCAGCCGGCCTTCGCAGTGCACTCCGTGGACGCTACGGGCGCCGGCGACGCCTTCTGCGGCGCGCTGGCGACCTGGTATGGCCGCGCGCCGCTGGCCGAGGCGCTGGCGCTCGCCGCCGCGGCCGGCGCCCTGGCGACGACCCGCCGCGGCGCGCAGCCCTCGCTGCCCACGGCGCGGGCCGTGCGGCGGCTGGCGCGGCGCGGCGGGCATCATGCAAGGGCGTAGCGCCGGCGGGCAAGGAGCATGACGAACCCAGCCAGACGCTAGGGAGCGGCGACGACACTCATCGGACGCACTGGAGGGATTCTTCGACGGCCTCGACCAGCCAGAGCAGCGATCGCTCTAGCGCCGCCAAATGCCGCGTCTGGGCACGGATATCCGTTGCTACGAGCATCTGAGACAGATCTGGCGGAGCGGCCAAAAGCGGCAGTGCCTTCTCCTTAGTATCAATGAGAACGCTCATCTTGTGACCTCTCCCTCGGGCCCGACCATGCAGGTGTGCGTACCTGTGGCCTCCCGCGCCTGGCGCGCCTGGCTCCAGGCGTGGTAGGAGCTGCGGACGAGCGGGCCGCACTCGGCGTGGCGGAAGCCCAGCGCCAGCGCCTCGGCGCGGATGTCGGCGAACTCGTCGGGTGCGTAGAAGCGCTCGACCGGGATGTGCCGCGCGGTCAGCGTCGGCCGCAGATACTGGCCGACGGTGACGACGCTCACGCCGGCGGCGCGCAGGTCGCGCAGCACGCCCGAAATCTCCTCGCGGCGCTCGCCCATGCCGACGATCAGGCCTGACTTGGTGAGCATCCGGCCGGCCTGCGCCGCAGGATGCTCCCCGGCGCGGCTGAGCAGGTCCAGCGAGCGCTCGTAGCTGCCGCGCGGGCGCACGCGCGGGAAGACGCGCGGCACGGTCTCGATGTTGTGGTTGAGGATCTCTGGCTCGGCGGCGAGCACAAGCTCGAGCGCCCACCAAACGCCCATGAGGTCGGGAATGAGCACCTCGACGGTGCACTCAACGGTGCACTCTGAGGTACGAGCGCGGATGCGCCGGATCGTCGCGGCGAAGATGGCCGCGCCGCCGTCCGGCTGGTCGTCGCGGTTGACCGAGGTGACGACCGCGTGGCGCAGGCCCATGTGGGCCACCGCCTGGGCGACGCGGTCGGGCTCGCCCCAGTCGAGCCCGACTGGCCGGCCAGTGGTGACCGCGCAGTAGGCGCAGCGGCGCGTGCAGATCTCGCCGAGGATCATGAACGTCGCCGCGCGGTGCTCCCAGCACTCGTAGATGTTCGGGCAGCGCGCCTCCTCGCACACCGTGTGAAGCTGGAGGTCACGCATGAGATGCTTGAGGTGCTTGAAATTCTCGCCCTGGACGAAGCGGATCTTGAGCCACTCCGGCCGCGGCGCCAGAGCCTGTGCCACGATCATCCCTCCGGGGTGGGCCATCGGGTGCCCCGCCCCGCCCCATTGGTTGGGGGCACCCTAAACCCCGCCAAAGGGGACACGCGCCCCCTCTGGACTCCCCCCTCGCCTCGCACGCGACGACGAACCATCTCCATTATCGTACGCTGTGCCTTGCAGGTGAGTTGGCGCGCCGTCGAGAATCCATAGCGCTCGCTTACAGGAACAGCCGCACCGGCTGCTCGAGCAGCCGCTTCAGCTCGCGCAGGAAGACGGCGCCGGTCGCCCCGTAGTAGGCGCGGTGGTCGCCCGACAGCGTCACGCGCATGCGCTCGCGGGCGACGATCTGGCCGTCGTGGACGACGGCCTTGGGCCGCACGGCGCCGACGGCCAGAATACCCGTCTGCGGCGGGTTGATGATGGCGACGAACTCGTCGATGTCGAACATGCCGAGGTTCGAGACGGTGAACGTCCCACCCTCGTAGTCGGCCAGCGCCAGCCGCCCGCTGCGCGCCTTCTCGGCGAGCTCGCGCGCGTCGTCGGCGATCTCGCGCAGCACCTTGCGGTCGCAGTCGCGGATCACCGGCACGACGAGCCCGCTCTCCACAGCGACGGCGAAGCCAACGTTGACGCGGTCATGGATTTCGACGCGATTCTCGCGGAAGGTCGCGTTGACGTCCGGCACGCGGCGCAGGGCCAGCGCCACGGCCTTGAGCACGATCTCGTTGTATGGCAGGCGCGTCGGCTGCTCCCAGGCCTCGGCGACCTGCTGCGCCAGGCGCACGGCCTCGACCATGTCGATCTCGGCCGTCAGGTAGAAGTGCGGGATGGTCGTCTTGCTCTCGACCATGCGCCGGGCGATGACCTGCTGCATACGCGTCAGCTCGACGACGCGCGGGCCGGCCGGGGGCGGCACAAGCGGCGCGGCCGGCGCGGCGACCGCAACGGCGGCGGGCGCCGCTGCCGGGGCGGCTGGCGGCGCGGCTGCCGGGGCCGGCATCGTGGCGACCTGCGCATGGAAAGCCAGGACGTCGTCGCGGACGACGCGGCCGCCCGGACCACTGCCAGGGACGTGCCGCAGGTCCATGCCCAGCTCCTGCGCCAGGCGGCGCGCCAGGGGCGACGCTTTGACGCGCTCGGCCTCGCCGGCGGCCGCCACGCTGGGACCGGTAAGCAGAGCGGCCGGCGGGGCCGGGGCGTAGGCCGCGGCCGCCGCGCCGCCCGGCGCAACCGCTAGTGCGGTGGCTGCGGCCTGCGTGGGAAGGGCCGGCGGCTCGGCTGGCGGCGCTGCGGCCGGCGCGCCGCCGCGCGCCTCGGCGTCGGTAGTGATGACGGCGATAGGCGTACCGATGGGCACCGTCTGGCCCTCGGGGACGATGATGCGCTCGAGCACACCGGAATGGTAGACGGGCATCTCCATGGTCGCCTTGTCGGTCTGGATCTCGGCGATGGGCTCGCCGACCTCGATGCGCTCGCCCTCGCGCTTCAGCCAGGCGGCGACGGCGCCCTCCTCCATGGTGTCGCTCAGGCGCGGCATCGTCAGTTCCACCGGCCCTCCCTCCGTTTCGGCGCGTGGTGCTAGGCACGTCCTCTGGTGCGGTAGACCGCGCGGACGATGTCGTCGACGGATGGCATCGCTCGCCGCTCCAGGACCTTGGCATAGGGCATCGGCACCTCGGCGCCGCCGACGCGCTCGACCGGCGCGTCGAGGTCGTCGAAGGCTTCGCTGCTGATCGTGGCGGCAAGCTCGGCCGTGACGCCGAACGTCGGCCAGCCCTCCTCGACGAGCACGGCGCGGTTCGTCCGCCGGACCGACGCGACGACCGTCGCGCGGTCAAGCGGGCGCAGGCTGCGCAGGTCCACGACCTCGGCGGAGATACCGTCTCTCGCCAGCCGCTCCGCGGCCTCCAGAGCGAGCAGCGTCATCCGCGAGTGGGCGACGATAGTCACGTCGCGCCCGGCGCGCTTGACGTCGGCGCGCCCGATGGGCACCAGGTGCTCACCCGCCGGCACCTCGCCGCGCGTGTTGTACAGCGCGAGGTTTTCGATGAACATGACCGGGTTGTCGTCGCGGATGGCAGTCTTGAGTAGCCCCTTCGCGTCGGCCGGCGTCGCCGGAGCGAGGACCTTCAGGCCCGGCACGTGGGCGAACCAGACCTCCAGGCTCTGCGAGTGCTGCGCTGCGAGCTGGTGGCCGCCGCCTCCCGGCGCGCGGATGACCAGCGGCACGCTCACCGCGCCGCCGAACATATGGTGCATCTTGGCGGCGTTGTTGACGATCTGGTCCATCGCCACCAGGATGAAGTTGATGGTCATGATCTCGATCACCGGCCGCAGGCCGACCATTGCGGCGCCGACTCCGGCGCCGACGAAGCCCTCTTCGGCGATGGGGGTGTCGCGGACGCGCTTCGGGCCAAACGTGCTCAGCAGGCCGGCGGTGACCTTGTAGGCGCCTTCGAACGCGCCGATGTCCTCGCCGATGAGCAAGACGTTGGGATCGCGCTCAAGCTCCTCGCGGAGGGCTTGGTTCAGCGCCTCGCGGTAGGTCAGCACCGGCACGGTCAGTCTCCCCCGCCGGCGTACACGTCCGCGAAGAGGTCGACGGGGTCAGGATCGGGGCTGCGCTCGGCGAAGTCGATGGCTGCGTTGACCTCGCGCTCGACGCGGTCGGCAAGCAGCTCGGCCTCCTCGGCCGCGATGAGGTCGGCCTCCTCCAGCCGCCGCCGGAACGTGACGACCGGATCGCGCGCTACCCAGGCCTGGACCTCCTCCTGCGTGCGGTAGCGTGCCGGGTCGGCCATCGAGTGGCCACGGAAGCGGTAGCTGAGCGCCTCGATGAAGCTCGGCTGGCGCTCGTCGCGGGCGATGCGCACGGCCTCGCGGCAGGCCTCGCGCACGCCAAGGACGTCCATGCCATCGACGCGCTGGGCGCGCATATCGTAGGCGCAGGCCTTGCGGTAGATCTCGACGACCGCCGAGTCCTGGTGCACGGCCGCGCCCATAGCGTATTGGTTGTTGGTGCAGAGGAAGACGATCGGCAGCCGCCAGAGCTTGGCCAGGTTCATGCTCTCGTGAAAGGCACCAATGTTCGTCGCGCCCTCGCCGAACGCGCACATGACGACCTCGCGGCCGTTGCGGTAGTCGATGGCCAGTGCCACGCCGACCGCTAGCGGGAGGTGGCTGCCGACGATGGCGTAGCCGCCGAGGAAGCGACGCTCGAGGTCGAAGAGGTGCATCGAGCCGCCGCGACCGCGCACCACGCCGGTCTCCTTGCCGAACAGCTCGGCCATGACGCGCCCAGGGTCGGTGCCGCGGGCCAGGACGTGGCCGTGCTCGCGGTAGCTATTGATGAGGTAGTCGGTCGGCTCCAGGGCCGCGGCCGAGCCGACAACCGTCGCCTCCTCGCCGATGTTTAGGTGCGTGTAGCCGCCGACGCGCGCACGGGTGTACATCTCGGCAACACGCTCCTCGAAGCGGCGGATGAGCAGCATCTGATGGTAGAGCCGGTGGAGTTCCTCGCGGTCCTCGGGGCGAAAGGCGACCTCCCGGTGCGTGGGTACCCGCGCCTTCAGCTCCATACTGGCCTCCTCGACTGGCTCCCCGCAGGTGCGGATGCGCTCTGGACGGCAGGTCGCAGCTATTATACCGAGATGGCGGTGGCGCTGCGCTGCACTTGTGGGGTGAGCGCTTGACACGAACCACAGCTATGTGCTATATGCCACTATATGGAGGTTGTCGGTGTCGTCGAGTCAGGAGAGCGTCGTCGGCATGCCGCGAGACTTCCTCGCTGCGTGCCTTCTTCTGCTGCTGCGCCAGTGGTCGATGCACGGCTACCGCCTGATGCAGCAGCTCGTGGTGCTCGGCTTCGCGGCACTCGATCCGGGCACGGTCTACCGGACGCTTCGGCAGCTCGAGCGCGATGGCCTGATCCGCTCACACTGGGACCTGGGCGACGCCGGGCCGGCGCGGCGCATGTACGAGCTGACCGAGGCCGGCGAGGCGTTCCTGCGCGCCTGGGCGCAGGGTCTCGAGCACTACCGGCGCATGCTGGACCTGTTTTTCCGCTTCTATGGCATCGAAATGCCGTCGGCAGAGGGTGACGGCGCGGGTCCGCGGAGGGCCTCCGGCGCGCAGGAGAGTGCTAGCGAGCGCGGCGCGGCGAGTAGCGGCGCGAAGGGCGAGCAGGCCGGTGGGCGCCGTCGCGGGCGCACGTCGGCGGGCGGAAGGGCGTCCGGGGAGTCGGAGGCCTAGCCTTACGGTCGCGCTGCGCGGCCCCGGCCCACGACCCAGGGCCGACGACGGATGGCGAGCGACGACCGCCGGACCAACGGCGGCGATGAGCGAAAGGGAGGAAGTCCATGGCAACCGTACGTGAGGCAACCGAGCGCTTCTTCGATGCGGCGAAGGCGTCGGCTGACGCCATTGCGGACACCACGCAGGCGCTCCAGGAGCGCGGCCTGCGCTTCGCCGAGACGCTGGTGGACGATGCCGAGCGCTGGCAGAAGGACCAGCAGGGCTGGCTGGCAAGCGCGGTCGATCAGGCCGGGCGCTGGCCGACTTATGGCATCGGCGTGGCGCGCGCGCTCATTCAGGAGGGCGCGGTGACGCAGCAGCAGGCGCGCCGGCTGAACGAGACCCTGGTGGAGAGCGCGCGGGCGGCGGCCGAGGCGGGCCAGGAGCTGGCGCTGAGCCTGAACAAGCTGCTCCTCAGCACGATGACCGCGCCGCTCGGCCCGTTCGCGCACCAGATGGATGAGCTGCGCGAGCGCATCGCCGACCTCGGCCAGAAGGTCGAGTCGAATGCCAAGACCGGTGTCTAGGCGTTTCGCCTAATCTGAAAGCGGCCCTGGCAAGTTGCCCCACCCCGCCCCGAGAGAAACTCCCCGAGGGGGCTGGGCCCCCTCTGGACGCCCCCTTCCCACGCCGGGAAGGGGGCCGGGGGGTTAGGTCCTCTCCGCGCCCGTTTTCATCCGCAATGGTCGCGGCCCGCCGCGGGGCAAACTAATCTGCAAACAGCCCTGGTGGGATGCCCCACCCTGCCCCGAGATGGTTCCCCAAGGGGGCTTCGCCCCCTTGGGATTTCCCTTTGCATGCCTGGATGACCAGCAGTCGTTGCGCCGGGCACGCGGTCCGCTACAATGCGGGTACCACACCGTCGCGGCTGCCCCAGAGCCCGGGCCGGCCGGCCATGCGCCGCGCAGACGGCCATGCGCCGCGCACACTGCGGTACAATGCGCATGAGCGCGCCG
>JACQUS010000417.1 GCA_016210125.1 Chloroflexota bacterium
GGATGCTCTTGGCAATCGAGTCCAGCTCCGCGGCGGGAGCGCTGCCAGAGTCGATGAAGCCGGGCGAGATTGCGTTGGCCGAGATGCCGTAGGGGGCGAGCACGCGCGCCAGCGTGCGCGTCAGGACGAGGATGCCGGCCTTGGCGATGTAGTGCGCGGTGACGTTCGGCTGGGCGGTGAGCTGGTCGGCCGTGGCCATGCTGAAGGAGACGATGCGGCCCCAGCGCCGCGCCGTCATGCCCGGGGCCACCGCCCGACTGAGGTAGAACAGCGGGTCGAGGTTGTTGGTGAGCATCTCGCGCCAGCCGTCGGGCGTCTCGTTCAGGATGTCGACGCGGTGGTAGGGGCCGGCGCAGTTGACGAGCGCGTCGATGCGACCCCACGCGTGCTCGACCTGACGCACGAGCCCCTCGGCCGCGGCGGGATCGGACACGTCGGCGTGCACGGCGAGGGCCGGTGTGCCGTTGGCCTCGATGGCCGCCTTCGTCGCCGCGGCGTCGGCGGCGCTCGTGCGGTAGCAGAAGGCTACGGCCCAGCCCGCCGCGGCCAGGTCCAGCCCGATGGCGCGGCCGATGCCCCGCGCGCCACCGGTGATCAGCGCGACACGCTCAGCCATACTGCACCTCGCTCCCTGATGCACATGCTAGCCTCGCCGGCGGCGCGCGTCTATCTCCGCCACGGGCGCGCGACGGTAGCATCGTGGACTTGCCCCACCGCGCCCCGAGCCGGGAGGCCTGGCGATGGAAGGCTCAGGAGAAGCCAACAAGCTGAGTAGCCCACGCTGCGGCGACCCACGGCGAATCCGGCAGGCGGAGGAATGGATGTCCGATCGGTGCCCAACTTCGCCGCTCAGGCGCCTTCCATGTGCGTCCGCCGGTACGCTAGCATAGCGGTGCCTGCCGGCCGCCCTCCTGCCGGCGCATGCGCCGGCCACTTGCAGGCCGAGCGGGACGCTGCGTCGCAGCCGGGCCCCCGGCGGGCGCCGCGCGACGCAGCGCGAGAGCGATCTCGCGCGCAGCGGAGGGGACACGTTGATCGTCGACTTTCGGGTTCGTCCACCTTACCGTAGCTTCCTAAAGCTCGTCGTGCACTCCGACGAGCGCATCGCGCAGTTCGAACGCATGACGGGCGTCGCTCCGGCGCGGTCGGCGGTCGAACACTCTACGGAGCTCCTCATAACCGAGCTCGACGACGCGGGCGTTGACGTCGCGGTCGTCGTCGGGCGCAACACGCCAACGCGCGGTGCCGTTGACAACGCTGACGTGGCCGAGTTCGTGGCGCTGCGCCCCGATGGATTCGTCGGTTTCGGCGGCGTTGACGTAAGCGATCGGCACGATGCTCTGAGGGAGTACCGACGCTGTGCGGACCTGGGGCTGACCGGGGTCGCCATCTGCGCTGGCTTCTCCGACCCGCCGCGGCACGTTGATGATCAGGAGATCTACCCGCTGTACGAAGCGTGCCAGGCGGAGGACGTCCCGCTGGCCATCACGTACAGCAGCCAGACAGGCCCCGACATCGAGTACAGCAATCCAGTCCACGTGGACCGCGTCGCTCAGCGCTTCCCCCGGCTGCGCCTCGTCGTGGCCCACGCTGGGTGGCCGTGGGTCATCCAGATGCTCTCCGTTGCTCTAAAGCACAAGAATGTCCGCATCAGCCCCGATTTCTTTGCCATCGGCATGCCAGGAGCCGCGGACTACACGCTGGCCGCGGACACGTTCCTGCGTGACCAGTACGTGTTCGCCTCGTCTTACCCGATTCGGCCGGTGGGGCCTACGGTCGCAGCGTTCCAGGCCTTGCGCCTGAGGACCGAGGCGAAAGAACGAGCGCTCTGGCGCAATGGCGCCGACATGCTCTTGGCATCTGCGCGGCTCCCCGCCGGTGTCCGCGAGCGTCTCACGTCGGCGATGGCCGCGTCTGGCTAGACGATCGGGCGAGAAGGAACGCGGAACCGTGAGGAGAGGGGTCATGAAGCTCATCGACTTGTCGCAGCCGATCCGCGAGGGGTTGGCCGTTGGCCAGAATCAGCCGCCGGTAGAGATCATCCCGATCGAGACGAACACCCAGGGGATGCGGAACACCAAGCTGATCTTCAGCATTCACGCCGCGGGGACGCACATCGATGCTCCCTGGCATATCGTGCCGGATGGCATCACCGTGGATGAGATCCCGCTCGATCAGATGATGGGCGACGCCGTGCGCTTCGACTGCCGCTCGA
>JACQUS010000027.1 GCA_016210125.1 Chloroflexota bacterium
ATTTTGAGCGCAGCGAAGAATCCGCGACCACTGCGTCGAACAGGTGCGGATTCTTCGACTGCGCTCCGCTTCGGCTCAGAATCGTCCATGCCGCTCTGCAGCGGCACCGCAATGGATGAAAGGCAGTCAAAACCCTATTTTCAGGGCAATGACGGCCTGGCACCTTCTCTGCGGCGAACCACCAGGCCGCTCGCTGGGTCGGCAAGCGCGTAGCGCGCCACGGTGCCGGCGATCTTCGTGCCATCGACCGCTTGGACCGCGAGATCGACCAGGACCATGCGGACCGCTCTGAGACAGGCTCCAAGCCCCCGCCGTACCTCCCCTCACATAGCCGCATGTTCAACGCTTGCGAGAAGCGTACTAGCGCCCGCCCGCCGGCAGCGAGCGCCCGGCGGCCAGCAGCGCCCGCAGCGCGCGCCGCGCCGGCGCCGACCACACGTACACGGCGCCGAAGAGGCCCCACACGCCGAGCGCCGCGCCCAGCACCAGCAGCGCGTCAAAGACCATCGCGCTGCGCGCCGCTCCGCCGAACAGCCAGCCTGAGGCCAACGGCCCGGCCGCCGCGCCCAGCGCAGTCGCCTGCGTCAGCCGCGCGACCAGCAGACCCAGCGCCGGCCCGGCCGCACGCTGCGCCGCCAGCCCGTACACCATCGTCGGCGCGGCACCGGCCGCCAGCGATGCCGCAGCGCGCCACGCCGGCGCCTGCCACCAGACGCCCGCCAGGGCCAGGCCGAGCCACGAGAGGCCGGCTAGCCCCAGCGCCCACGGCAGCAGGCGGTAGAGCAGCGCTCGCGGGCAGCGCCGGCTCACGACGCGCGCGCCGAGCGCCGCCGCGAGCGCGCCGATGGAGAACGTCAAGCCAGTGAGGGAGGCGAGCCAACCGGCCGGCGCGCCGAGCTGGAGCAGGAACCCCGGCAGGATCGGGCCTAGCGACGAGTCCGTGAACTGCACGGCGAAGAGCGCAAAGGCCAGCGGGGCCAGCCAGCGTAGGCTCACGGCCGCAGCGTCCGCGACTCCGTGCCCATCGCGGGCCGGGACATCACGGTAGCCTGAGCGCACCATAGCCAGCGTAGCGACGTAGAGCACGGCCGCCAGCGCGACGGTCGCGCGGAGGCCGGCGTAGTCCGCGATGACGCCTCCCAGTAACGGGCCGACCACCATCGCGGCGGCGTGCGCTCCCTGCACCTGTGCCACGGCGCGCGTCGCCTGCTCGCGCTCGGCGGCGATGAGCGTCGCTCCGATCACCAAGGCATTGAGCGCACCGAGGCTGCCGATGAGCCCTCGCAGCAGGACGACCTGCCACAGGGCGCCGACGAGCGCCAGAAAGAGTGTCAGCAGCGCCATGCCCAGCAGCATGCGCTCGAGTGAGCGCTTCATCCCGTCGCGGGCGGCGCGGCGGCTCCACCACGGCGTCGTCAGCGCGCCGCACAGCGGCGTGACACCGAGGGCCAGACCGGCCCAGAGGGCCACGTGCTCGGCCGTCGTCGCGCCCAGGTCGCGGACATAGAGGGGCAGCAAAGGCAGGATGATGAAAAACGCGAGCTGCGCCGTGAACTGCGCCAGCGTCAGGGCGAGCAGGTTGCGCTCGCGCTGTCGCGCAGGCCATGCTAATCGCGCCACCGACAACCTCCCCGGCACCTCGATACGCGGCGCTTCCCGAGCCGGGAGCACCTCGCTCGACGCCTGCGGGGTTAGCTGTCAGGTTCGGGCCGCAAGGCCCTACGCGCCGTGGCGCGATTCACCTCAAAAGGTCGTGGGTCCCCCGTCGCGCTGTCGCGTTCGGCGTGCGTGACATGAGATGAACGATGCTCGCCTGATCTCAAGTCAGCGAGCACATATGAAGTATAGCACAGCCGAGCGAGCGGCCCTTGGCGGCGGCCGGCATGCTCCATAGAGTGACAGCGAGCCGTAAGCACGCCGAAGCGGTCGCCCGCGGCTGGCAAGGGCACGGCCTCAGACGATCGCAGCGAAGGAGCAGTCGTGGTCACCACGGAGTATCCGCACCTGCTGCTCGACATCGAGGAGCGCATCGCCACCATCACCTTCGACCGCCCGGAGCGGCGCAACGCTTTCAACCCCACGATGCTCAAGAGCCTCCGCGACGCCTTCGAGGCCGTGTTCGAGCGTCCCGACGTGGGCTGCGTCGTGCTCACTGGCGCCGGTCGCTCGTTCTGCGCCGGCGCCGACCTAGCCGCGCTCGCGTCGGCCGACCCGAGCGTCGTCGCGCGGGTCGACCTGCGCGACGTGCACCGCGTAACACTGGCGATCCGCCGCCTCGACAAACCGATCATTGCCGCCGTCAACGGCCCGGCCCTGGGCGCCGGGTGCGACTTCGCGTTGGCCTGCGACATCCGCCTCGCCAGTGAGAGCGCGCGCTTTAGTGAGACGTACATCCGCCTGGGCATCATCCCGGGCAACGGCGGAACGTACTTCCTGCCGCGCATCGTCGGCATCGCCAAAGCGTGCGAGCTGGTCTTCACCGGCGATGTGATCGACGCACGTGAGGCGCTGCGCATCGGCTTAGTCGGCCGCGTCGTGCCGGACGCCGAGCTGCCCGCGGCGGCCCAGGAGCTGGCGGCGAAGATCGCCGCCGGTCCGTCGCAGGCCATCACCGAGGCGCGCCGAGCCATCTACCGCGATCTCACGCGGGACTTGGAGCCGGCGCTGGCCGACCTTCGCCCGGTCATGGAGCGGCTGCGGCTGAGCGGCGACCACCTCGAAGGGCTGCGCGCGCAGGCGGAGCGCCGCCGGCCGGTGTTCCAGGGGCGGTGACGGGAGGGAATCATGGCCAGCGACGATGCGTCGGCGCGCGGCGAGCTCGCGCCTGAGCGGCTGCGGCGCGCCTGCGACGCGGAAGGCTTTGCCTGCGAGACGACGGCCGACCTGCGTGCGGCCGAGGGGCTCATCGGCCAGCCGCGCGCCACGGCCGCGCTGACCTTCGCGCTCGGCATGCCCGACCGCGGCTACCACATCTTCGTGGCCGGCGCGACCGGCGTCGGCAAGATGACGGCGGTGAACGCGTTCCTGGCCGAAGCCGCGCGCACGCGCCCCACGCCCGACGACTGGTGCTATGTGTACAGCTTCCGCGACCCGGAGCGGCCGCGCGCGCTGCGCCTGCCGCCGGGACTCGGCCAGCAGCTCAAGCGCGACCTCGACCATCTGCTGGCCACCGCGCAGCGCCAGCTCCCGCGCGCCTTCGAGAGCGACGAGTACACGCGGCGCCGCGACGCCGTGACCAAGGGCTTCGAGGAGGAGCGCGAGGGACGGCTCGCGCTGCTGGGCGACCGCGCGCGCGCCGAAGGCTTCCTGTTGCAGGCCACGCCGATGGGGCTGCTGCTTGTCCCGCTCATCGCCGGCCGGCCGATGCGCGAGGAAGAGTTCGCCGCGCTCACGCCGGAGCTGCGCGACTCGTGGCAGCGCCGTCGCGGGCAGCTCGAGGACGAGATTGCCGCGGCGATGAAGGCCATCCGCCAACGCGAGCGCGACGTGCGCGAGGAGCTGGACCGACTCGACCACGACGTAGCGCTTTACGCGGTCGGTGGCCTCCTCGAGGACCTCACCGAGCGCTACGCCGGTTTCCCGGCGGTGGTCGAGTACTTGGCCGCGCTGCGCGACGACATGGCCAACCAGCTCGACCTGTTCCGCCCGCTGCCCGAGGGCGTGCCGGCGATGGCCGCGGCGCAGGTCTGGCAGCGGGAGCAGGCGCTGCGCCGCTATCAGGTCAACGTCGTCGTCGACCGCGGCGGCGTGCAGGGCGCGCCGGTCGTGCACGAGATGCACCCAACCTACCAGAATCTGATCGGCCGCATCGACAAGGAGGCGCAGTTTGGCCTCCTCGTGACCGACTTTACGCTGGTGCGCGCTGGGGCGCTGCACCAGGCCAACGGCGGTTATCTGGTGCTGGAGGCGCAGGATGTCCTGCGCCAGCCGTTGGCCTGGGACGGGCTCAAGCGCGCCCTGCGCAACCGCAGCGTGGCCATCGAGGAGGCGGCCGACTGGCTAGGCATGGCCACCGTGCGCACGCTGCGGCCGGAGACCGTCCCCCTGGACCTCAAGGTCGTGCTCGTCGGCGAGCCGTACATCTACTACCTGCTGCACGCACTCGATCCCGACTTCCGCGAGCTGTTCGGCGTGCGCGCGGACTTCGACCTGCGCATCCCGCGCACGCCGGAGAGCGAGGCCAAGTACGCTGAGTTCGTCTGCCGCCTCTGCGTCGAGGAGCAGTTGCGCCCCTTCGATCGGCGTGCGCTGGCGCTCATCGTCGAGCACGGCGCGCGGCTGGCCGAGGACCAGGACAAGCTCTCGGCCCGCTTCGGGTCTCTGGCAGACCTCATCCGCGAGGCCAACTACTGGGCCGGGCAGGCCGGCGCCACGACGGTCACGGCCGCGCACGTGCAGCAGGGGCTGGAGCAGCAGGTCTACCGCTCCAGCATGGTCGAGGAGCGCATCCGCGAGCTGATCGCGCGCGGGACGCTGCACGTCGACGTAGAGGGCGCGGCGGTCGGGCAGGTCAACGGGCTGGCCGTGCACACGATGGCCGATTACAGCTTCGGTCGGCCGTCGCGCATCACCGCCGCCGTCGGCGTCGGGCGCGAGGGCGTGCTGGACATCGAGCGCGAGGCCGAGCTGGGCGGCAAGGTCCACCGCAAGGGCGTCCTCATCCTCGCCGGGTTCCTCATCGACCGCTTCGCGCAGGCGCAGCCGCTGACGCTGCACGCGCGCTTGGCGTTCGAGCAGAGCTACGAGGAGGTCGAGGGCGACAGCGCGTCGAGCGCCGAGCTGTACGCGCTGCTCTCGCGGCTGGCCGACGCGCCGATCAGGCAGGGGCTGGCGGTGACCGGCTCGGTGGACCAGCGCGGCCGGATCCAGGCCATCGGCGGGGTCAACGAGAAGATTGAGGGCTTCTTCGCCGTCTGCAAGGCGAACGGCCTCACCGGCGAGCAGGGCGTGCTCATTCCGGCGTCGAACGTGTCGCACCTCATGCTCAAGCAGGAGGTCATTGACGCCGTCCGGGCCGGCCGATTCTACATCTACGCCGTAGGCACAGTCGACGAGGGCATCGAGCTGCTGACCGGGATGCCGGCCGGCGCGCGTCAGCCCGACGGCGGCTACCCGGAGGGCAGCATCAACGGCCGCATCGCCGCACGCATGCGCGACATGGCCCAGGCGCTCCGCGCGGCCCTTGGGCCGGAGGCCCGCGGCGAGCGCGAGGCCAGCGGGGGCTAAGCGGCCCGCGTCCCGCCCCCGCTGTGCAGCGAGCATCCCAGCGCCATCGGCGCGTAGCCGTCGCCCTTGGGACGAAGCGACGGGGACGCGCCTTCGGCGCAGACACGCGTGCCCTGCGGCCGGCCTGCGCCGCGGCGTGCGGCGTCCTCGCTCTACGTCGCCCCACTTTTCCCCGCTCGCTGCACGCTGCGACTGCACATGTCGCGCCGGCACACATACTGGATTTGAGACGTCCGCATCGTCTCTGAACCTATGTGGGAGGGACCCCATGACGGCGCACGAGGACACGAACGCTGTGGTGGACGCGCTGCGCGCCTGGCTCGGCGCGCTGTCGCTCGGTGAGCCGCTGGCGCACGATGGCCTGGCCGTGTACCCGGCACGCGCGGGCGACGGCCGGACCTCGCCCCTGCGCTACGCGCTGCTCTGCGAGGCGCTAGCCAGCGGGCAAGCAGTAGTGAGTGAGAAGCGTACGCCGACGGTGCCCACGCTGGAGATCGAGAACCATGGCGACACGCCGGTGCTCATCCTGAGCGGCGAAGAGGTGGTCGGCGGGCTGCAGAACCGCATCGTGAGCACGACGGCGCTGCTGCCGCCGCGCACGGCGTGGGACATCGGCGTGCTGTGCGTCGAGGCCGGGCGCTGGCACCCGCGGCCGCCGACGACCCCCGAGGACGCCGAGGTGCTCCAGCCCCCGGCCGAGGATCGCTTCGGTCGCCCGACCGGGCGCAGGGCTGACGAGCCGGTCGGCGGCACGGCCTTCCGCTACGGGGGCAAGGAGGCGCAGTCGCTGCGACGCGCGCGCCACGACTGGGTGCCTGACCACGCCGGCCGGCTGACCTCCCCCGTTGACCAGCCGGCCCAGTGGGCCGCCCTCGCCGCGATCGAGGCGCGCGCCGGCGTGCAGTCGCCGACAGGGGCTATGCGCGACGTCTACCACGCGCGCGCCGATCGGCTGGCGGCGTTCCTCGCGGCCTTGCCCTATGCCGACGGCGCGCTCGGCATGGTCGTCGGCATCGGCGGCCAGGTCGTCGGCGCTGACCTCTTCGACCAGGCGCACAGCGCGGCGGTGCTGTGGGCCACGCTCGTGGAGAGCTACGCGCTCGACGCGCTGGACGAGCCCGCATCCGGCCCGCTCCAGCCCGACGAGGCGCGCCGCTTCGTGGCCCGCGCCGCGGCCGGCGAGGCGCAGGTGGCACCGAGCCTCGGCCTGGGAACCGACGTGCGGCTCGTCGAGGAGCTCGTGACCGGCCAATCCCTTGTCCATGACGCGGTCCCGGCATACACGGCGCTCTACCGGCGCACGCGTCTCGCGGGCCCCGGGCGCTTCCGCGTGCAGCGCTTCAGCGGCCGGCGGCGGCGCCAGCTCGGCGGGTAGAGCCTCGCCGTCGCGCCCAGCCGCGCCGGCGCAGCAGCGGGCAGCGCAGGTCCCGCGCCTGCGGCCGTGGCTCCGCTGCACCGCGCGCCCGGCGCGGCGACGTGCTGCGTTAAGCTGGTTCTCACTGGAGATGGCGACCACCGCGGGATGAGCATGCGGGACTCCAGAGGGGCTTTGCCCCTCTGGAGATGGTTCTGGAGGCGGGGTGGAGCCTCCCCTCGGTTGGCTTTGCTCAGCCTAGGCCCTCATCATATGCCGCAGCACGGTCTGGAGGATGCCGCCGTTGCGGTAGTAATCGATCTCCACCGGGCTGTCGATGCGCACGATAGTCTGGAAGCTCAGCTCGCTGCCGTCCTCGCGGCGGGCGCGGACGGTCAGCTCCATGAGCGGAGCCAGGTCCTGCGCGATGCCAGCGATGTCGAACACCTCGCGCCCGGTGAGGCCGAGCGTCTTGCGGCTCTCGCCCGGCCGGAACTGGAGCGGCAGGATGCCCATGCCGACCAGATTGCTGCGGTGGATGCGCTCGTAGCTCTCGGCGATCGCCGCACGCACGCCCTGAAGCAGCGGCCCCTTCGCGGCCCAGTCGCGCGAGCTGCCCGAGCCGTACTCCTGCCCGGCGATGACGATGAGCGGGACGTGCTCTGCTATATAGCGCATCGCGGCGTCGTAGACCGGCATGACCTCGCCGCTCGGCAGATGCATCGTCCAGAAACCCTCGCGCGGGCCGACCAGCTCATTGCGCAGGCGAATGCTGCCGAACGTCCCGCGTACCATCACCTCGTGCCCGCCGCGCCGCGCGCCGTAGGTGTTGAAGTCGGCCGGCTCGACGCCGCGCTCGATAAGGTAGCGGCCGGCCGGCGACTCGGCCGGAATCGAGCCGGCGGGCGAGATGTGGTCGGTGGTCACCGAGTCGCCGACCATGCACAGCACCCGTGCGCCGCGGATATCGCTTAGCGGCGCGGGCTCCATCCCCAGCCCGTGGAAAAACGGCGGCTCCTGGATGTACGTCGAGCTGGCGTCCCACTCGTAGAGGTCGCCGGCCGGCGTCGGCAGCGACCGCCAGCGCTCGTCGCCCTCGAAGACCTTGGCGAAGCGCCGGCGGTACAGCTCGGGGTCCACCGCCTCGGCGATGGTGCGCTGGATCTCTTCTTCGGAGGGCCAGATCTCGCGCAGGTAGACCGGCTGGCCGTTGGGGTCCTCGCCCAGCGGGTCGCTGTGCAGGTCGATATTCACCGTGCCGGCCAGAGCGAAGGCAACGACCAGGGGCGGCGACGCCAGGTAGGACATGCGGCAGAGCGGGTTGATGCGGCCCTCGAAGTTGCGGTTGCCGCTGAGCACGGCGGCGACTACCAGATCGTGCTCGCGGATCGCCCGCCCGACGGCCTCGGGCAGCGGGCCGCTGTTGCCGATGCACGTCGTGCAGCCGAAGGCGTCGATGTTGAAGTGCAGCGCCTGGAGGTACGGGACGAGGCCGGCCTTCTCGAGGTAGTCAGCGACGACCGGCGAGCCTGGCGCGAGGCTCGTCTTGACCCACGGCTTGACCATCAGGCCACGCATAACGGCGTTGCGCGCCAACAGGGCCGCGCCGATCATCACCGACGGGTTGGACGTGTTGGTGCAGCTCGTGATGGCCGCCAGGACGACCGCGCCGTCGCTGACGCGCACCACCTGCCCGCCGATGACCACCTGAGCGCCACGCTCGGCCGGCGCAGCGGTGGCGACGGCGGTCGCCGCGGGCTGGGACTGCGTCCCGCCGCCACTCGGCTTGGCCGGCAGGAAGGAGCGGATCGTCTCGTCGAAGGCGCCCTTGAGCTGGCTGAGCGCGACGCGGTCCTGCGGCCGCCGCGGGCCGGCGACGCAGGGCGCGACCGTGCCCATGTCGAGCTCGACCACCTCGCTGTACGCCACGTGAGCGTCAGATGCGCTGGGGTCGAGGAACAGGCCCTGCTCCTTGGCGTAGCGCTCCACCAGATCGACCTGCTCGGCCGAGCGGCCAGTCATCCGCAGGTAGCGCAGCGTCTCGCCGTCGACCGGCGAGATGCCGCAGGTCGCGCCGTACTCCGGCGACATGTTGCCCAGGGTGGCGCGGTCGGCCAGGCTGAGCTGCGAGACGCCGGGCCCGAAGAACTCGACGAGCTTGTTGACGACGCCCTTCTTGCGCAGCATCTGCGTGACAGTGAGGACGAGGTCGGTCGCTGTGACGCCCTCGCGCAGCCGGCCCGACAGCCGGAAACCGACGACCTGCGGCGTGAGGAAGTAGAATGGCTGGCCGAGCATCACGGCCTCGGCCTCGATGCCGCCGACGCCCCAGCCGAGGACGCCCAGGCCGTTCACCATCGTCGTGTGGCTGTCGGTGCCGACGAGCGAGTCGGGAAACGCGACCGAGCCCTCCCGGCGGACCACCGTCGCGAGGTACTCGAGGTTGACCTGATGCACGATGCCGGTCA
>JACQUS010000407.1 GCA_016210125.1 Chloroflexota bacterium
AGGTCTTCCAGCGCTACGTGCTCAATCAGTCGGTTGGCTGGAGCGACGAGCTGTTGCGCCTGCTCTTAGTCTGGATCACCTTTCTCGGGGGCGCCATAGCCTTTGGTCGCGGCACCCACTTGGGCATGAATCTCATCGAACGATGGTTGCCACGCCGGACCCTCCGCTTGCTCAACGCCGCGGTGTTTCTCCTGATCATGGTCTTTGCCGCGGTGTTGCTGTGGCAGGGGGTCATCGCCACGCGTACAGCCTTCGGCCAGATGTTCACGATGACGAATATCCCGGTTGGCTGGCAGTACCTCGCCGCCCCCACGGCCGCGGCCATGATGCTCATCTACGGTGTGCGTAACCTGATCGAGCGGCAGGACCCGATTCCCACGGGGCCAGGGCACGGCCACGACGCTGAAGCCGAAGTGGAGGGGTTCTAGATGCTGCCGCCAATGGCCGTCCTCCTGGGCCTTTTTGTCCTCCTGCTTTTGATACGCACGCCCGTCGCTTTCGCCTTCGGGATGTCGAGCCTGGCGGTCCTCGTCCTCTTTGCCAAGGCACCGCTCATCATCATTCCCACGCGCATGATCGCGTCCGTGGACTCCTTTGTGCTCCTAGCAGTACCACTCTTCATCCTGGCCGGATCGCTCATGGAGACCGGCGGCATTGCCCTGCGCCTGATCGGGCTGGCTCGCGTGTTCGTGGGCCACGTCAAGGGAGCGCTCGGCATGATCGTCGTGGTTTCCGAGATGTTTTTCTCCGGCATCTCGGGCTCCACGGTGGCCGACGTCTCGGCCATGTCCTCGATGCTGATTCCGTCGATGCGACGAGCGGGCTACAAGCCCGAGTATTCGGTGGCTATTGTCTCCGCGGCCTCGGCGATGGGTATCCTGATTCCGCCGTGCATCCTCATGGTCATTCTCGGCGCGATGATCGGCGTCTCCGTGGCCCAACTGTTCTTCGCCGGCTTTCTCCCGGCGTTGGTACTGGCGGCCCTGCTCATGCTCCTGCTCTACTGGCAAGCGAAGCGCTATGACCTGCCGGCGGGGGGACGTGCGAGTGTGCGTGAGATGGGCGAAGCGATACTCAAGGCGCTCATCCCCCTCGGCATGCCCGCGATTATCTTCGGCGGCATCCTTGGCGGCGTGTTCTCGCCGACGGAGGCCGCCGGTATCGCGGTCGCCTACGCCTTCGTCGTCGGGATGTTCGTCTATCGCGAGCTCACCCTAGCCAAGGCGTTTCACTTCTGCATCGAGACGGGTGTGATCACCGGTGTTGTGCTCATCCTCGTGCAGACGGCCTCTAGCTACTCGTACCTGATGGCGATTGAGCGCGTCCCGCTCCTGGTGAGCAATTGGATCCTCTCGGTTTCGGATAATCCCTTGTTCTTCCTCCTCGTGAGCAACCTCATCTTCGTCGTCATCGGCAACATCCTCGAAGGGCTGCCGGCGATGATCATTTTCATCCCCATCCTGCTGCCAATTGCCGAGGCGCTCAAAGTCGACCTCATCCACTGGGGCATCCTCGTCATCGCGGCCCTCGGTATCGGTATGTTCATTCCGCCAGCCGGTGTTGGGTTGATCGTCGGCTGCGCGGTGGCAAAAGTACCGATGGGGCTGGTGGCCAGGCCACTCGTCCCCTTCATGGTCATGCTGCTCATCGGACTGGCGATTCTCACGCTGGTGCCGTGGTTCTCGACCGTCGTCCCGAGCATGATGCGCTAGGCTGCGCCGCTCGACGGCACGCGCAACGGTACCTGCGCACAGGAGGTGAAGAGGCGCTGAAGCCCTGGAGCATGGTGACCATATGCGCCGAAAGCCGCCGCTGCCGTAGCTGGGTACGGCGTCGGGGCGAATCGCGATCGCAGGGAGGAAAGGACGATGATCGGATTGCGAAAGGTCATAAGCTATACGGCGATCGTCGGTACCTTCGTCGGTCTGTTGGCCGCCGCAGGCTGTGCGCCGGCGGCCGCTCCGCAAGGGGGAACCGCCGCGCCGGCCAATCCGGCGCCGAGCGGGCAATCTGCACCGGCCACGGTGGCCAAGGCCACGCAGGGCGAGTACCACTTCAAGTTTGCCGTCAACAATGCCCAGAACACGAGCCGTGGCCGGCAGGAGCTCAACATCGGCAATCTCATCACGCAGAAGACCAACGGGAAGGCGACCGTCGAGGTCTTCTGGGAGGGCGCGCTCGGCGCCGAGCGCACCGCGATCGAGGGTGTCGGCAACCGCTCGGTGGAGATTGGCATCGCCTCGTCGAGCAACACGTCGTCGATCATACGCCCGTGGACGGCGCTGGACATGCCGTTCCTCGTCGGCGGCGGCGCCGACGGGTTGCGCAAGTTCCTGAACAGCAGCGAGCCGCTCCGGGACCTCGAGAAGAAGTCCGAGGAGGCCGGCTACAAGGTCATTGGCTACGTATTCGAGGGCTGGCGCCACCTGATCACGACCAAGCGGCTGATCAAGACGCCCGACGAGATGAAGGGCATCAAGCTGCGCACGACGCCGTCGCCGATCGAGGCTGCCTACGTGCAGGCATTCGGTGGCAACCCGACGGTCGTCGACTGGAGCGAGACCTACCTTGCGCTCAAGCAGGGCATCGTCGAGGGCTACCACGTGGCCTATTCGTCGGTCGTGCAGTTCAAGATGAACGATGCCGTCTGCTGCGTCAACGAGACGGAGGTCGTGCCCATCATCTCGCTCGTGGCGATGAACAACGAGCACTTCAAGGCGCTCCCCGCCGACATGCAGCAGGCGATCATGGCCGCTAAAGCGGAGGCCCTCGCCCTGAACTTCACCGAGGACATCCGGGCCGAGGGGGAGTTCAAGAAGACGCTCGAGCAAGACTTCAAGGTCGTCACCTACCGTCCCAGCGCTGATGAGCACAAGCAGTGGCGTGACACGGTAGGGGGCGTCTATCAGAAGTTCGCCGACATCGTGAGCAAGGACTGGGTCGACAAGGCGCGGGCCGCACAGCAGTAGCGCGGAACCTGTGGAGCGGTGATGTTCACGCTCGGCTGCGCGACGTTTGCTTACCTGTACACCTGCTCGCTCGATGAGGCGGTCGGACGCCTAGCCGACATCGGTTTCCGGCAGATCGAGCTGTGCGTCAGTCCGCCGCACGTCTGGCCACGGGAGATGGATGCGGCCGCGCGCCGAGCGATGCGCCGCATCTTCGACCGCCACGGCGTGCAGCTCTTCGCGTTGAACCAGCGCTTCGCGGACGTGAACATCGCCAGCGTCAACCCGGGCATCCGCGAGGAGACGATCCGCCAGGTCAAGGAGGACATCGACCTCGCGGCGGACCTAGGCGCGCCGGAGGTGCTCATCGTCCCGGGCAAGCCGACGCCGCTGTTCTCGCCGCCGCCTGAGGAGATCTGGCGGCTCGCGCGCGGCGGTGTCGCCGAGTGCGTCGCGCACGCCGAGCGGCGCGGGGTCCTCTGCGTGCTCGAGAACACGGGATACTCGCTCTGCCCAACCGGGCGTGACCTCGTGCGCCTGGCGCAGGAGATTGGCAGTCCGTTCTGCAGGGTGCACTACGACGTGGCCAACGCGAACGTGTGCGAGTCGCCGGTCGAGGGCCTGCGGACCATCGGCGCCTGGCTGGCGTCGCTCCACGTTTCCGACAACGATGGCCAAACGTGGACCCATTCGCCTGTCGGCGCGGGCACCATCGACTGGCCGGGGGTGGCCCAGGCGCTACGCGATGTCAGCTTCCAGGGCATGTCGATCCTGGAGATCAACGTTTACCACGAGCAGGACCGAGCCATGGCCGACGCGGTCGAGCGGCTGCGGCCGCTCGGGTGGGCGTTGTAGCGAAGCGTGTCTACCGCCGGCCCGCGCGTCGCGGGCCGGTTCGGATAACGCAAGGGGAGGTCGGTAGCCATGATGCTCACCGGTGGCCAGGTCGTCGTCAAGGCACTGGAGCAGATGGGCGTCGAGCACGTCTTCGGCATGTGCGGCCACACCAACATCGGCGTGCTCGACGCGCTCCAGGACTCCCGCTCCGTCCGCTTCATCTCCGTGCGCCACGAGCAGGTGGCTGCGCACGCCGCCGACGCCTATTACAAGGTCAGCCACAAGGTGCCAGTGTGTCTGACACACATCGCGCCTGGCCTGATGAACGCGACGACGGGCGTCGCTCATGCGTCCATGGATGGCACGCCCATGGTCGTGATCGCCGGCGATGTGCCGAGCCAGCACCTCGGACAAGAAGCCTTCCAGGAAATGATGATGCACGCCGATGCCTCGCAGCACGAGGTCTACCGCCCGTTCGTGAAGCGAGCCTGGCGCGTGCCCAGCCTGGCGCTGTTGCCCCATCTCGTCGCGCGGGCCTTCAACGTGGCCCACAGCGGCCGCCCGGGGCCGGTGCTGGTGAGCGTGCCGATGGACTTCTTCTCGGCACGCGCCGATCTGACCGTGCCCAACCTGGGCGAGAGACGGCCCACCAGCTACCGCGTGCTCGGCGATCCTGTCGAAGTGCGCAAGGCCGTTGACCTCATGGTCCACGCTCAGCGCCCCGCGATCTATGCCGGCGCAGGCGTGCAGCAGGCAGAGGCATGTCGCGAGCTGCTGAACTTCGCGGAATACCTGGGCATTCCCGTGGCCACCACGGTTATGGGCAAGGGAGGCATACCCGAGGACCACGAACTGGCGGTCGGCGTCACCGGTATTAAGGGCACGGCCGTCGCAAACGACGTGATGCGCGCGGCCGATGTCCTGCTCGCTATCGGCACGCGGTTTCCTGAGCAGGAGTCAAGCTCCTGGGATCCGCGCCATACCTTTGCCGTGCCACCCACCAAGCTCATTCACGTGGACATCGACGGCGAAGAGATCGGCAAGAACTTGCCGGTCGCTGTGGGCATCATCGGCGATGCCCGAGCGGTCCTCAGCCAAATGCTCGAGGCCGCCCAAGCCGCCGCGAAGCCGATGCACTGGCAAGTGCTCGACCGCTTCCGCGACCTGCGCTCCCAGAAGCAGGCCTGGGCGGAGCGCCTAGCACCTGGCCTCAGCTCCGATGCACTGCCCATCCATCCCTCACGCATCCTGAATGACTTGCGCGCCGCCCTGCCTCGCGACGGCATCGTGATTACCGACGTCGGCTGGGCCAAGAACGGCGTGGGCCAGCAGTTTCCCATCTACGATCCGCTCACCCACGTATCATCCGGCGGGCTCGCGACGATGGGATGGGCCGTACCGGGTGTCGTCGGTGCCAAGCTCGCCCGACCTGACAAGCCTGTCGTGGGGGTCATGGGTGACGGCGGCTTCGCGAGTGTTCCCCAGGCCTTGATCACCGCCGTCGAGTACCGTATCCCGGCGGTCTGGCTCATCATGAACGACCACTCCTACGGCTCGATCAAGGGCATGCAAGCAAGCTATTACCAGCGCACGCTCGGCGTCGAGTTCGCCATCGCAGGATCCGACCAGCCTTACAATCCCGACTTCGCCGCCATGGCTCATTCGATTGGCGCCGAGGGGGCACGTATCGAGCAGCCTGGAGAGCTGCGCCGAGCGATAGCCACAGCGCTCGCTTCAGACAAGCCGTATGTGCTTGACATCATTATGGATCGTACGATCGGTGTACCGTCGACGGGCTACTGGGACATCGATGAGATGTTCGTCAAGCCTGCGTCGCAGGCGGCCCGCCGCTGAGCCGGGAGGTGGAGTTGCGCTCTTTCCCGCATCTCTTCGCGCCGGGTTGGATTGGGCCGCTTCGGCTGCGCAACCGCATCATCAGCGCACCGATGGAGCGCAACCTCTCCAATGAGGATGGCTCGATCACGCAGCGCTACCTCGACTACGCCGCCGAGCGCGCCAAGGGCGGTGCTGCGCTGCTCCTGATGGAGGCCACCTACGTGGACCCCGTGGGCCGCGGCCGAACCTTTCAGCTCGGAGCCCACGGCGATCACGTCATTCCCGGACTGCGACGCCTGGCGGATTCCGTGCACGCGCACGGCGCCTACGTCGGGGTGGAGCTCGTGCACTGTGGGCGGGAAACGGGGCCGCACATCACGGGCATGCAGCCCGTCGGCCCGTCGCCCGTGCCGTGCCCGCAAGTTCCCGACGTCCCGATACCCCGCGAGCTGACGATCCCGGAGATCAACGACATCGTCGCCAAGTTCGCCGCCGCGGCACGCCGCGCCAGGGCTGCCGGGATCGACATCATCGAGGTGCACGGGGCCCACGGCTACCTCGTCAACGCCTTCCTCTCGCCCTACAGCAACCGGCGGACCGACGACTATGGCGGCACGCTTGCGAAGCGCATGCGTTTCCCCCTCGAGGTCGTCCGGGCGATCAAGGACGCCGTAGGGCCAGACGTGCCCGTGAGCTATCGCCTCTCAGCCGACGAGTTCCTTCCCGACGGCTTGAAGCTCGAAGAGAGTATGGTGTTCTCGCAGGAGCTGGAACGCGCGGGGGTCGCACTCATCGACGTCTCCGCCGGCATCTACGAGACGTCGCACCTAACTAGCGCGACGATGGAGCACCCCCGGGGCATGCACGTGCCCCTGGCCAGCGCCATCAAGAAGGTCGTGAAACACACGCCAGTGAGCGTCGCCGGCCGTATCAACGATCCGATGGATGCCGAGCGCGCCCTCGAGGAGGGCCACACCGACTTCGTCACGTTGGCGCGGGCGCTGCACGCCGACCCCTTTTTTCCGACCAAGGCCGCGTCGGGGGCCGTCGACGAGATCTGCCGCTGCATTGGCTGCCTTGCCTGCGGTGACCTACTGGGAAAGAGCTTAGCTGTTTCGTGCCTCGTCAACCCGGCTGCGGCTCGCGAGCGCGAGTTCACGGTCCGGCCGGCCACGCGCCGTAAGCGCGTCGTGGTTATCGGCGGCGGGCCGGCCGGCATGGAGGCGGCGCGCGTCGCGGCCCTGCGAGGCCACCACGTCACGCTCTGCGAGCGCGCGGGAGAGCTCGGCGGCCAGTTGCGCTACGCCGCGCGGGTGCCCTTCCGTCAGGAGATCGGGCAGCTCACGCTCTGGCTGTCGCAGCAACTCGAGCGCGGTGGCGTCGACCTTCGCCTGCATACCCAGGTGACCGGCAGCCTCGTCCAACAGCTCGCTCCCGAGGCCATTGTGGTCGCCACCGGCGCCGCTCCCTCGAGCCCGTGCGTGCGCGGTGCTGAGAAGGAGCACGTTTTCTCCCTTCTGGATGTGCTGGAGCCGCTCGACGTCCGCGACACACGCGCCGCCGTGGTCGGCGGCCTGCACCATGCCTGTCTGACCGCCGAGCATCTCGCCAACCGGGGGGCCGATGTGACGATCATCACCTCCACGGACGTGCTGTGCTCCGATGTGGGCCCCCGTATCACATGGAACCTGATCGAGCGACTGCAGGGCCATCGTGCGGTGACGACGGTGCTCAACACGACGGTGGAGGAGATCCGCGACGGCGAGCTCGTGCTCCAGTCGCGCGGCGAGCGCCGCATCCTCCGAGGGGTGGACGTGGTGGTCTGGGGAGGGCGCTTCGCCTCGGACAACCGCCTAGCCGACGAGCTGCTGCGCATCGAGGCGGCGCCGGAGATTCACCTGGTGGGCGATTGCCGGGCGGTGCGCACCGCTCTGGAAGCAATGCACGAGGGCGCGGAGGTGGGCCACCGCATCTGATGCCGGGGCGACCGGATGAATCCGGCGCAGGCCTTCAGTGCGGCCATCACTCCGGGGACAGCGGCCGCCGTGAAGCACGCCATCGATTCCATGCGCACACGCTACGGCCACAGGGAGCTGACGGAGCATCGCGCACAAGCCGCAGGAGCTCGCTAACGCGCCATCCTCTGCGCTACAGACCTGCCAAGGACTCGCCCGACGGCGCCGGGGCTGGACCTTGCCGAACGGGAGCGCCCAGAGCCGGCGCTCGTCCCGCGCGCGCTCGGCGACGCGGCTCCGGCCCCGCTCGACGCCCTACGCGCCCAGGCCCACCTAGCCACGGCCTACGAGGCGCACGTGACCGAGGCGGTGGCGATGATGGCGCGGCTGCGGGACGAGCTGGCCGACGGGGAGCGCACGAACCACGTGGCGACGAAACGGCGGCTCATCGGGTTGCTGGCGACGGACGTGAAGGTGATCACCGCGGGCCAGGGCCGCGAGAAGCGCGCCGACATCGCGATTACCTACGTCTTCGCGCCACATCGTGCCGTTGCCGCGCATAGCAATACAGGCAGCCGTAGCCGCAGGGCTGGCGCTCGTAGTCGCCGACGTCGACGGCGCGCGTGCAGCGGCAGGCGGCGCGGCCGGGGACCTGCGCGTCGCTGGAGCGCGCCGTGCTGACCCCCTCGCCGCCGAGCGCGCCCAGCAGCGCGCCGTCGATGCAGGCACCGGGCGCGAGGCCTGAGACATCCTCGATGCCCGGCTCGCAGCAGGCCAGCAGGGCCACGCCGTGCGCCGCGGCGATGGCCGCGAGCTCGGCGGCTCGGGCACGCTTCTCAGCCGTGGGCGGGTCTATCCAGGCAGCCGCAGGGTCAAGCTGCGCCAGGCGGCGCTGCACCTTAGTGTAGTGGTCCGCGAAGCTCGTAAAGCAGCGCCGCACGCCCAGCGCCGCCAGCTCCGCGCAGACGCGGGCGAAGAACTGGGGATCGTCGTTGGTCTCCATCCGGCCGTCGCGCCGCCAGCAGGCGATGGGGTCGTAGCGCCAGGCAATGCGCTCGCCGCCGTAGCGCGCCGCCAGCCACTCGGCCTGGCGCAGGGCGGCGGCCGTCGGCGGGACGTGCGCCTCCAGCCAGGGATCGGGTGGGTTGATGGTGAACTGGAAGTAGAGCTGGTAGGCGGCAAAGCGCGCGGCGAAGCGCGGCAACGCTCCGTAGCTGCGCGACCAGAACACGATCCAGGCTACATCGTCGGGCCGCAGCGAGACGCGCGTGGTGAGCTGGCGGTAGAGCGGGTTACGCACGTCGACGAAGCCCTCGGCGACGCGCTCGGCGAACCAGCGCAGGTAGAAGGCCGGGATATCGGTGCGCTTGCTGGCGGACACGACGCGGCGCACGGTCGGCCCTCGGGCTTGCCTGGTG
>JACQUS010000421.1 GCA_016210125.1 Chloroflexota bacterium
CTTCATGCACCGCCGGCGTCGCGCATGGACACCGCCGCCCCCCGAGGAGGGCGATGGTTACGCCAGCTCAAGCTGCTTCGGCGCTTGACTCAGGACGTCGACGCCGCTCTCGCTCAGCAGGACCAGGTCCTCGACGCGCACGCCACTCCGGTTGGGCAGATAGATACCCGGCTCCACGGTGACGACCATCCCCGGCGCCAGCACGTCCTCCGAGCGGCGGCTCAAGGCCGGCGGCTCGTGCACCGCCAGGCCGACGCCGTGGCCGAGGCTGTGGCCGAACGCCTCGCCGTAGCCGGCAGCCTCGATGACCGAGCGCCCCAGCGCGTCGGCTTCCCGACCACCGAGGCCGGCCTTCAGCCCGCCGACCGCCGTCGCCAGCGCCTCGCAGACCACCGCGTGGATGCGCCGGAGCTGCTCGTCGGCCGGGCCGAGACAGAGCGTCCGCGTCAGGTCGGCGCAGTAGCCGTCGACGCGCGCGCCCATGTCGATCCAGACCGGCTCGCCGCGGCCGATGGCCCGATCGGTCGGGCGCGCGTGCGGCAGCGCGGCGCGCGGGCCGCTGGCCACGCTCACCTCGAAGGCCAGCCCATCCGAGCCGTGCTCGCGCAGGTAGCGCTCGAGGTGCCACGCTAGCGCGCGCTCGCTGATGCCGGGCCGCAGCACCGCCAGTCCCTCGGCGAGTGCGGCGTCGGTCAGCGCCGCGGCGCGGCGGATGGCGGCGACCTCTTCCGGCTCCTTAACGGCGCGCAAGCGCTCGACCAGGCCGCTGGCGTCGGGGAAGGTACACTCGGGGCGGCGGCGCTGGAGGTCAGCAAGGGTCCAGGCGGTGAGGTGGCGGTGCTCGGTGCCGACGCGCCGCACGCTGAGGTCGCCGAGCACGTCGGCGGCGGCGGCCGGCAGCGTCTCCGTGAGCTGGTGGACCCGGAAATCTGGCGCCTCGGTGCGCGCCTCCTCCGCGTGGAGGAACGAGGTGAGCAGCCAGGCCTGCTCGTGCGTGACGATCAGCCAGCCGGCTGACTCGCCGGCGCTGCCGTCGCCGGCACGCAGTCCGCAGAGGTAGCGGCGGTTGTGCGGCTGCGAGACGAGCAGCGCGTCCAGCTCGCGGGCCGCCAGCACGGCGCGGATACGGGCCAGGCGGGAAGCCGTGGCGCTCATCCCGCGCGGTCCTTCAGGGCGGCGACGAGCAGCTCCAGCCCGGCAATGTAGCTGCGCCAGCCGAAGCCGCACACCTGGCCGAGGGCGATGGCCGCGAAGACGGAGTGCTGGCGCCACGGCTCGCGCGCGTAGATGTTCGATAGGTGCACCTCGACGATGGGCACGCCGGGAATGACCAGCGCGTCGCGCAGCGAAAGGCCGTAGTGCGTCAGCGCGCCGGGGTTGATGAGGATGCCGTCGCAGCGGCCGACCTCGGCCTGGACGCGGTCGACGAGCTGGCCCTCGCCGTTGGCCTGACAGACCGCCAGCTCGCAGCCCAGCTCGGCCGCGCGGGCCGCCAGGCGGCGATCGATCTCGTCGAGCGTGACTGCGCCGTAGATCTCGGGCTGCCGCTGTCCGAGCATATTCAGATTCGGCCCGTGTAACACGAGGATGCGCACGTCGTCTCCCTAGCGCGCCAGGCCACGGCGGGTCGTGCTCAGTCGCGCGTGGCCCAAGAGCTGGGCAATAGCCCGCACGTTCGCGCCGCGCGCCGCCAAATCGCGCGCGAGCTGCCAGCGCAGCAGGTCCGGCGTCGCACGCGGCACGCCCGCTCGCCGCCCCAGCGCGCGGACGCGCGCCCGCACGTCGCGCTCGCGCAGCGGCGTGCCGCGCCGTGAGAGAAACAGCGCCTCGGCCGGCCGCGCGTCGGCGCGCACGCGCGCTATGTAGCGGGCCAGCGCCAGGCACGCCGCGCGATGGAGCGGCAGGACGCGCTGCCCGGCGCGCCGCCCGGGCACAATCACCTGCCCGCCGTCGAGGGCGACGTCGCCGACGCGCAGGCGGGCGACCTCGCTGGCGCGCAGCCCGGCTGCGTACAGTATCTCCACGAGCGCATGGTCGCGCAAGCTGAGGGCGTCGTCTCCGGCGCATGCCGCCAGGAGCACGTCCGCGTCAAGCGCCGCCGGCGCGGGCTGGGGCCGCGGCGCCGGCGTGCGCAGCCAGGTGGCCGGGCTCTCCGCAAGCCAGCAGCGGGCGACGAGAAACGCGCACCAGCCGCGCGCGTGGCTGATCTTGCGCGCCACGGTGCTCGGCGCCAGCCGGCGGCCGCGCAGGTGGCGGGCCCAGGCGTGCAGGTGCCGGCGCTGCAGGTCGCTCACGGCGAGCACGCCCCGGCGGGCCAGGAAGCCCGCCAGCTCGGCCAGATCGCTGCGCAGCATCGGCAGGGTGCGCGGGGCACGCGCCCGCGCGGCGGCGGCCAGGTAGTCGACCACGGCGTCCGCCGTGGCCGGGCCGGCCTGCTCATCGCTCAGATTCTCTGACAACGTCGTGTCCGTTGCTCCGGCAGAAGCGGCACCGGAGCTGCCGCGCCCTATCCCCAGACAAGTTCCCGAAGATCGCCTGCGGCGACACCTGGACTCTAACGAAAATGGCCCTCGCCCGCGGGCTACCCCACCCCGCCCAAAAGAGGATCCCAAAGGGGGCGAAGCCCCCTTTGGCTTCCCCCTTTCCCGCCTCGCCGCGTCTCGCACTGTGCGTGTCGGCAAGGGCCGGGCGGAGGGGACCGGGCAGCCGCTCAGGAGGCCGCCTCGCTCTGCTCGGGCAGGGCGCCGGTGCGCCGGCACTTCGTGCACTGCGCGCGCTGCTTGTCGCGCTGCACCATGATGCCCCCGCAGGCTGGGCAAGGCTCGGGCAGCGGCCGCTGCCAAAGGGCGAACTGGCAGTCGGGATAGCGCGAGCAGCCGTAGAACGCGCGCCCGCGCCGCGACGTGCGCTCGACGAGCTCCGCGCCGCACTCGGGGCAGGGCACACCGATGGCCACGCGGAACGGCTTGGTCTCGCGGCACTTCGGGAAGGCCGAGCAGGCAATGAACTTGCCGAAGCGTCCGTGCCTAATGACCATCGGGCTGCCGCAGGCCGGGCAGTCCTCGCCGGCCTCCTCGGGCCGCAGGTCGACGCGCTCCATCTCGCGCGCCGCGCGCTCCACGTCGACGGCGAAGGGCTCGTAGAACGAGCGCACGACGCGTACCCACTCCTGCTCGCCGCGGGCGATGTCGTCCAGCCGGGTCTCCATCTCGGCGGTGAAGCCGACATTGACGACTTCGGAGAAGTGCCGCACCAGCAGGTCGTTGACCACCACGCCGAGCTCGGTGGGCCGGAGCTGCTTGCCCTCGCGCCGGACGTAGGTGCGCTCCTGGAGCGTGTTGAGCGTGGGCGCGTAGGTGCTTGGCCGGCCGATCCCGTGCTCCTCCAGCGCCTTGACCAGCGTCGCCTCGGTATAGCGCGGCGGTGGCTGGGTGAAGTGCTGCTCCGGCAGGAGCTGCACGAGGGCCAGCTCCTCGCCGGCGTCCAGCAGCGGCAGAGCCTTCTGCTTTTCCTCCGGCTCGTCGCCGTCGTCACGCCCTTCGGTGTACACGGCGATGAAGCCCTGAAAGCGCAGCACGGAGCCCGTGGCGCGGAAGCGGTAGGGCGGCTCGGCGCCGGGTCGCCCGGCGTCGATCTCGGCCGTCGTCTGATCGAAGCGCGCGGCGGCCATCTGGCAGGCCACGGTGCGCTGCCAGATGAGGCGGTAGAGCCGGTACTGCTCAGGGGTCAGATGCGGCTGCACCGCCTCGGGCTCGCGCCACACCGAGGTGGGGCGGATGGCCTCGTGGGCCTCCTGCGCGCCCTTGGCCCGCGCCCGATACGTGCGCGGTGCGTCCGGGAGATAGTCGCGGCCGAACTTGTCGGCGATGTAGGCCCGTAGCTCGGACACGGCCGACTCGGCCATGGTGGTCGAGTCGGTGCGCATATAGGTGATCAGCCCAACCTCACCTTCCCGGCCGAGCGCGAGGCCCTCGTAAAGCTGCTGCGCCACGCGCATGGTGCGCGTCGCGCTGAAGCCGAGCTTGCGTGCCGCCTCCTGCTGCAAGGTGCTGGTGGTGAACGGCGCCGCCGGCTGGCGCTGCACCTCGCGCTGCCGCACGTCGGCGACGACGTAGCGCGCGCCGGCGAGGTCGTCGACGACTGCCTGGGTCTCCGCCTCGCCGCGCAGCTCAGCCTTCTCGCCGCGGATCTGCACCAGCCCGGCGCGGAATGCCTGGCGCCGCGCGCGGCTCGGGGCCTTCGCCAGCTCGGCGTCGAGGGTCCAGTACTCCTCGGGCTTGAAGGCCTCGATCTCACGCTCGCGCTCGACCACCAGCCGCAGGGCGACCGACTGCACGCGCCCGGCCGACACATTGCGCCGGGCCACCTTCTTCCGCAGGAGCGGGCTCAGCGAGTAGCCGACGAGCCGATCGAGCACACGGCGCGCCTGCTGCGCCTCGACGAGCTGGAGGTCGATGGCCCGCGGGTGCCGGAAGGCCTCCCGAATCGCGTCGCGCGTGATCTCGTGAAAGACGACGCGGTGCACCGGCTTGCCGTCGGTCTTCAGGGCCGTCTGTAGGTGCCAGGAGATGGCCTCGCCCTCGCGGTCGGGGTCGGTCGCCAGGTACAGCTCCTGTGCCTCTTTGGCCTCCTGCTGGAGCTGGCGGACGACGCTCTTTTTCTTCTCCGGGATCACGTACTGCGGCTGGAAGTCGTGGGCCACGTCGACGCCCAGGCGCTTCTCCGGCAAGTCGCGCACGTGGCCGACAGACGCGCGGACGATGTAGCCGTGGCCGAGGAACTTGCCCACCGTGCGCGCCTTGGCCGGCGACTCGACGATGACGAGCCGTTTCGTCGTCCGTCGGCCGCTTGCGCTCGGCGTGCTCTCGCTGCGCGGAGGTCTCCCCCGTGTTGTCATCTTGCTCGCTATACTCCGCTGCGGGCCTCCGCTAGGCATCGAGGCCCTCGTCGATGGCTTGCTGCACGGCGACGTAGACGTCCTCCGCCTGCGCGCCGTGGAGGTGAAAGACGTGGCGTCGCCCATCGCGTGTCGTCAAGGTCAGGCGCCGGCCGACGGCGAAGAGATACATCACGTTGAGCTCCAGGCCGCCGCCGCCGAACTGCACATCGGCGATGTCACCCAGCGGAACGGAAACGGCCCGCGCAATCCAGCTCCAAAGGAATATCGGCCTGAACTCGACGTGCGTGCGCGAGACCTGGACGAAACCGTGTGCGCGCACGGGAAGAAATGGGATGAGCAGGCAGCCAGCGCGATACATCGTCGCGCCACTTGCGGCGATGACGTCCTCGCTCCACGGAGCCACGTAGCCTCCCTTGAGCGTAGCTAATGCGCACGGTCTTGTGTCGCTCGGGCCTGCAGAGGGTTCGCGGCACTCGCAGCGGTAGGCGTCGACCATCGCTCGCGTCCCGCACCGGCGTTCGCCACCCCTAATCTCCCTAGCAGTGTAGCCTGCACCGACGCGGCTACGCCAGTGCGTAGTGCTGCCCGCCGAGCGCCCGGACGAAGCCCTTCAGCTCCAGCATAGCCATCGCGCTGCTCACCTCGGCCGTCGGCAGGCCGCTGGCGCGCACCAGCTCGTCGAGGTGCGCTGGCTGCTCGCGCAGCAGGGCCACCAGCCGCTGCTCGACCGGGTTCTCGGGCAGCAGCGCACGCATCTCAAGCTGCTGCGGCAGCGACCCCAGCCGCAGCTCTTCGAGTACGTCGCGCGCGCAGGTCACGAGCTTCGCGCCGTCCTGGATCAGCCGATTCGTGCCGGCGCTGCTACGCTGTGTGATGTTGCCCGGCACGGCGAAGACGTCGCGGCCCTGGTCGAGGGCGCTGTCGGCGGTGATCAGCGCACCGCTGCCCTCGGGGGCCTCGACGACAAGCACAGCCAGCACCAGACCACTGATGACACGATTGCGCAGTGGGAAGTGGTGCGCCTCCGGCTGCGTGCCCGGCGGCAGCTCGCTCAGCAGGGCGCCGCTGCCGACGATCGCTTCGGCCAGCCGCGCGTTCTCCGGCGGATAGAGCACGTCGATGCCGCTGCCCAGGACGGCCAGCGTCCGCCCGCCGGCGTCCAGCGCCGCGCGGTGGGCGTGGCTGTCGATACCGCGGGCCAGGCCGCTGACGACGGTCACGCCGCTGGCTGCCAGCTCGCCGACGATGCGCGCCGTCACGTCGCGTCCGTACACCGAGGCCCGTCGCGTGCCGACGACGGCGACGGCCCACTCGTCGGCCGGCTGAAGGTCACCGCGGACGTAGAGGACGATAGGCGGGCTGGCGATCTGCTTCAGGCGCTCCGGATAGGCGGCGTCGAGCCACGTGAGCACCTGGGCGCCGAGCGCCGCAAGGCGCTCTATGACGCCCCCCGGCCAGCCGGAGCGGCGTTTGGCGACCAGTGTGGCGAGGGCGCGCTCCGCGACGCCGCAGCGCTCCAGCTCGGCCGCCGGCGCGCGCCAGGCCTCGGCCGCAGAGCCGAAGCGTTCCAGCAGCCGACGGAACGTCGCCGGGCCGACGCCGGCCACGCCGCTCCAGGCGATCCAGGCCAGGCGCTCGTCCGGCGCCAAGCCCGCTGCCGGAGGCCTAGCGACCATACTGCTGCCGGACGTACTGCTGCCAGTCGCCCTCGAGCTGCTGATAGCTCACCCCGAGGGCCTTCGGGGTGGCCTCGACCATCGACCGCGCGGTAGCGAACTCCTTCGCCAGGCGCCAGAAGCCGTCGAGGCCGTAGCGCTCAACGAGATACTCGACGACCGCGATCGACAGGTCGTAGGCCCGGCGCACCTGCTGGGCCGAGTAGCCCATCTGCTCCTTGCCGTTGATGGTGTCGTCCAGCTCTTTGAGCGACGGCAGCCGCCCGCCACGCACCGCCTGCGCCACGAGCCGATCCTTGATGGGGCTGCTCACCCACTCGGCCAGCCCCTCGCTCATCCACTCCTGCATCTTGACGATCGGCACCACCTGGTCGTTGACCAGGTGCGTCAGCTCGTGGGCGATGCTCCACCGCAGCTCGTCCTCAGACGTCATCCCGAGCGTCGGGTAGGGCGGCGTCCCGTAGGACTCCAGCGAGCGCACGAACAGCGTGTCCTTGAGGTCCGGATTATAGAACGCAGCCTGGCTGTGGCCGCCGCGACCCGGATGCGTCTCGAAGGTCGGGCTCATCACGATGATCGGCTTCAGCTTCGGCTCGACGTTCAGCGCGCCGACCACGCGCGCGTACGCCTCGTCGGCCAGGCGCCCCGCGCGGTCCACCACGTCGCCGTCCCACTCCCAGTAGCGGATGCGGAAGTGCGCGCTCTCATAAAGCTGCCGCGAGCCGAGCTCGCGGTCGCGCGGCTCCGACAGCAGCCACTGGCCGTCGACCTGCCGAAAGACCATCGTCCACGCGAACCTCTCGCCGCTGCCGGCATCGATCCAGGCCCTGAGGTAGGGGCCGCGGTGCTGCTGGACGCGCAGGACGCGCCCGGCGGCGAGCGAGCCGCGGCGCTTCTGGGAGATCTCGTTCTGCACGCGCTTCCTTGTCAGAATCTGCTGGTCGAGGGGGGCCAGAATGGCGGCCTCGGCGC